>CAZTGQ010000161.1:931-4522 GCA_964613345.1 uncultured Acidaminococcales bacterium
GGTAAAATTACAATCTGTTTCTAGTACTGCAGACCAAACATTGTAAAGAGTGGTCTTCTCCAGTCCCTTGGGAATCTTGCCAGCAGCATTTTTAGTTTTATTGAAAATCACATAGTCTAAATCATTCTGAGAAACAGGAGTTTCCTTATGGGACATGAAAAAACGCTGCCTATAATTACTAAGGGCAATACTAAAGCGCTCAAATTCAAAGGGCTTAATAATATAGTCAAAAACACCTAGGCGAAGAGCTCTGGTCACCCTACTCCTGTCATTTGCCGCAGAAATCATAATAACATCAACGTCCAATTCATTCATGCGTATTTCCTTAAGCATTTCCATACCATCCTTACCGGGCATAAAAACATCTAGGACAACTAAATCAACCTTCTGAGTAGCAAGATAATGAAGAGCATCGTCACTATTTTTGCTGATATGAACCATTTTGAAGCCATCTAGCTGATTAATATAGACTTCGTGTAGCTTGCTGACCATAGGATCATCCTCGATAACCAGTACTTTGATGTTCATTTATTTCACTCTCCTTCTAGCGGAATTTCTATTGCAAATTCCGTTCCGTTTAAATCATCCGAATCTACATTTATAGTACCGTGTAATTTATCCACTCGTTCCTTGAGCAAGGCTAAACCATAGCCATGTCCTTTTCCTTTTGTAGTGTACCCTTTTTCAAATATCTTTGCAAGTTCTGATTGGGGAATAGCAGCTCCGTTATTGGATACAATAATCACCAGCTCATTTTCATAAGATAAAATTTCTAAGAGAAGATTTCTATCGGTCTTTTTTTCTCTTAGCACATCAAAGCCGTTTTCCAAAAGATTACCTATGATAACTATCAAATCGTGAACTGTAATGCTGGACGGTAAAATTGCTGGAAGGTTACTTTCCTCGGAAATGGAAAAATCTACCTGAAGCTCATAGGCCCTACTTTTTTTGGCTAAAAGAAAGCTAGCTAAAAGGGGTTGTTTAATTCTGTCCTGAATGTCCTTACTTTCGTTTAATTCACTTTCGGTGATAGTCTCAACATATTCCTGCAGCTGTTCATAATTTTTAGTGAAAACCAGCCCCTTAACAACATGCATTTTGTTCATAAATTCATGTGTTCTGGCGCGAAGAGCATTGGCATAATTAGTAACACCGCTTAACCTCTCTGCCATAGCCTGGACAGTATCCTTTTCATTGACACTGATCAATAGTCCTGTAATAGAGTTACCATATTTTAGCAGAATAATATCCCCGATGGTGGCAAGACCATTAAGCGTCAAATCAATATTGTGAAGACTTTCACCTGTTTCCAAAACCTTTTGTAATAACTGGGTCTCACCTAGCTCCGCAAAGGAATAATTTATAGGCTGGGAGTCAATTTGTTTACCTGTTTTTTCTAGTAATTTTTGTGCTTTGCTATTGACTAATTTTAGCTGCAAATTATCATCTGTGAAAAAAATGCTTTCATTAACTGTGTCCAAAAGGATATTACGTTCTTTTAGGAGATGAGCTATTTCTAATGGCTCTAGTCCGAACATGTTTTTCTTAATTATATAAGCAAGAATAAGAGACCCAATCAAGCCAATGGTTAGACCTAAGGTACAGGCCACTATCAGAATGTTAGTAAAGAAGTTCATGAGAGCGTCACTGTTAGAATTGGGAAAACCAACTAAAACATAGCCGTAGGTTAAACCATTTTTAACAATAGGCTTAGCATTCTGACTATTAAACATGTTTTGAGGCAATTCCTTTAAGGCCAAAAGATTATTGGGCGTAGTACCATTAGAGGAGGGAGCATTATCCATATTAGGATTAGAAATAGTAACTATATTTTCTTGACTGTCAAAAACAATAATACTGGCCTTAGTGGCTTGAGAAATTGTTTTTACGACCTCTTCCACCGTTTCTCTTTCAATAGGATCATGAGTTAGAGCAGTAATGACTGGAGCAGAGGTGCTAATGGTATCGGCAATAATACCCGAGCTATTTCCCCTTCTACTATTTAATATATCGCCAATGTGTTCTCTAGTAAAAAAGACATTTAAAGAAAAGACTAAAAGTAAAAGGAAAAATACTAAGAGCATTATTTGCTGATAAAGCTTAAGGGTCGGTAATTTGTGTATTCTTCTCATTTACTCCACATCTCCTTTCTCTCAAATAGCCTGAGCTGAAGCAGGCACATTGGTGAAATTAACATCTGGATTTCTTTCTAAAATCCAGTTTAGGGACCATTCATTATTAACTAAAATAACCGGCCTATCCTTGGCATCGTAAACAAGCATACCACTATCTAAGCCCTTCATATCAGTAATAGCTTCCTTACTGCCATAAACCCATCTAGCCACACTGTAAGAGAGCTGATTCATTAGCAGCTGAGCTCCGTATTCATTGAGCAGACGATATTCTAAAACCTCTAATTGCAATACCCCTACAACACCTACGATAAAGCTTTCCATACCAATATTTTTTTGCTGAAAGACCTGGATAGCACCTTCCTGAGCCAACTGTAGAATGCCCTTTTCAAACTGCTTTCTTTTCATAGAATCCTTGGGCTGTACTCTGGCAAAAATTTCCGGAGGAAAAACAGGGAAATCTTCGAATTGTATTTTGTTCTTTTCGTTACAAAGAGTATCCCCTATGCTGAAAATACCGGGATCAAAAACACCAATAATATCACCGGGATAAGCCTCTTCCACAATGGTACGCTCCTGTGCTAAAAACTGCTGTGGCTGAGCAAGCTTGATGGTCTTATTGCCCTGCAAATGATAAACCGTCATCCCTTTGTCAAAGACGCCGGAACAAATACGCATAAAAGAAATTCTGTCCCTATGTGCAGGATTCATATTGGCCTGTATTTTAAATACAAAGGCAGAAAAATCCTCAGCATTAGGCTTTAATACTTCTCCATTTTTTAAAATTCTGGGTTGGGGCTTAGGAGAGAGCTCTAAAAACTTCTCTAAAAAGCTTCTTACGCCAAAATTAGTCATAGCACTACCAAAGAACATGGGAGTAAGCTCCCCCTCTTTGACTTTTTCCAAATCAAATTCTTCTCCGGCCAAATCTAAAAGCTCTATATCATTAAGCAAATTATCATAATTAGCCTGTCCTAAGGCTTTAATAATAGTCGGATCATCCAAGCTTCCAGTGGTAGAGCTTAAAATCTTAGAACCATGAGCGGAATCAGGTTCAAATAATTCTATCTGTTTTTTAATTCTGTCATATACCCCAATATAGTGTCCATCTATACCAATGGGCCAATTAATGGGATAGGCATGAATGCCCAAAACCTTCTCAATTTCGTCCATGAGGTCCATGGGAGAACGTCCATAACGGTCTAATTTGTTAGCAAACGTAAATATGGGTAGCTTTCTTCTGTGACAAACCCAAAACAGCTTCTTAGTTTGCGGCTCCACACCCTTGGCAGCATCTATCAGCATAACAGCACTGTCCGCAGCAATTAAGGTTCTATAGGTATCCTCACTAAAGTCCTGGTGACCGGGGGTATCCAAAATATTTACTCTATACCCATCATAATCAAACTGGAGGACACTGGAGGTAACAGAAATACCACGCTGCTTTTCAATTTCCATC
>CAZTGQ010000162.1:0-4507 GCA_964613345.1 uncultured Acidaminococcales bacterium
CGTCAGGTGTTAATCCTATTATGACAGCCTTGATTGGCGATTTAGGCGCAATGGCTGGGCGGATGAGTCCACTTACTCCGGAAGCAGCAGTAGTACGAGAATTGATGGTTGCGAATGGTGTAAAAGGAGATACTGTGCCTATAATGATTTGTTTAGCTTTATGTTCACTGGTAACAACTGTAGTGGTATATATTTATTATAAAGGCTGGCGTGTGTCGGGAGTAAAAGAAACACAAGCAGAAGTTAACAGAGCCTTTTCCAGAGAACAATTTATCTCTCTTTTAGGTTTATTTTGTTTAATGGTAGGCGCGTTAGTTTTTAAGTGGAATGTAGGTCTTACGGGTTATTTGCTTGGGTCTCTTTTAATTGTTATGGGGTGTAGCGACGAGAAAAAATGCATAAGTGCCATTCCTTGGAATTTTATTTTTATGGTTTTAGGGGTGGGTATTTTAATGAAAGTAATTACCTTGTCCGGCGGTATTAAAATTATGGTAGCTGCTTTGCAGCAGATTATGACCACTGGTACAGCTAGTACGGTGATGTCCTTGGCGGCAGGTTTCATGTCTTTCTTTAGCTCAGGGTTAGGAGTAGTATTTCCTACATTAGTACCGATTGCTGGTGGTATTGCTAGCTCTGTGGGGGCTAATGCTTTAGAATTAGTAGCTGCGGTAGTTATTGGTGGTACGGTTGCGGGATTTACACCTATTTCTACTACGGGAGCTCTTATTATGGCTGGTGTAGCTCAACAGGAAAATGCAGAACAACGGTTTCCTCAGAATCAAATGTTTGTTGAATTGTTTGCAGTTTCTTTTGTGGCGTTATTGATTTTAGCGATTATGGCTTTTGCAGGAATTTTTACCTTTTTAGTTTAAGGAGACGAGAAGATGGGAAAATCATTAACAAGAAAAATTTTAGAAACGCATTTTGTAAGAGGTAGTATGATGCCGGGGGAAGAACTTTTTGTTAAGGTGGATCAAACATTAACCCATGACATTAATGCAGTAATGACTTATTTAGCTTTTGAGGCAGTTGGGTTGGATAGAATCAGAACGGAATGTAGTGTTAGTTATTTGGACCACAATTTGCTCTATATAGATAATAAAACACCGGACGATCATATTTATTTGCAGTCAGCTGCTAAACGATTTGGTGTGTACGTGTCTAGACCGGGCAATGGCATTTGTCATGCAGTTCAGGTAGCACGTTTTGGTGCACCGGGTAAACTAAGTATGGGCGGTGACAGTCATACACCTCATGGCGGCGCCCTTGGCATGCTATGCATTGGTGTGGGGGGTATGGATGTGGCAACAGCCATGACTGGAGTACCTATGCGTATTACCATGCCTAAGGTCATTAAGGTTAATTTAGTTGGAAATTTAAAAGCTGGCTGTAATGGAAAAGAAATAATTTTAGAAATGCTGCGGCGAGTGAGTGTAAAAGGTGGCCTGGGTAATGTTTATGAATATGTAGGCCCAGGTGTTAAAGTCTTATCCGTGCCTGCAAGAGCAACTATTGCCAATATGGGCGCGGAAATGGGGGCTACTACCTCTATATTCCCGGCTGATGAAAGGGTTAAAGAGTTTCTTATAGCACAGCGAAGAGAAGCGGATTATCAGGAAATATTACCGGATGATGATGCCCAGTATGATGGGGAAATGGAAATTGATTTAAGCACCTTAGAACCATTGGTAGCCTGTCCTGATTTGCCTGATAATGTAAAATCTTTGAAAGAGGTAGAGAAAAAGAAAGTTCAGCAAGTGATGATAGGTAGTTGTACCAATGCCAGTTATTCTGACATAGCGAAAGCTGCTTTGGTGTTTAAGGGACACGTAGTTAACGAAGACGTAAGCTGTACTTGCGCCATTTCAACTAAACAAATTTACAAGCAATTATTAAAAGATGGATACATTGATTTGCTTTTGGATGCAGGAGTACGGTTGTTGGAATTTGCGTGCGGTCCATGCTGTGCTATTGGACAAACACCTGCCACGGATGGAGTTGCTGTGCGCACTACTAATCGTAATTTTAGGGGCAGAGCCGGTAATCCAACGGCGAAGATTTATTTGGTAAGTCCGGAAACGGCAGCAGCAACAGCTATTAAAGGCACTTTTGCCAGTGCGGAAGACATTTTGGGAGATAATATTGATGTTTTATCTCGTGTAAAAGAACCGTTAAGTTACCCCATAGATGATTCCATGATTGTGCAGCCACTGCCTTTGACAGAGGCTAGGCAGATAGAAATTGTCAGAGGCCCGAATATTAAACCCTTACCTGTGCCGGATTTACCGGAAGATAATTTTTGTGTGCAGGTTAGCTTAAAAGGTGGTGAAAATATTTCTACTGATGATATTACTCCTGCTAGTGCAGAGTTTAGTAGTATGCGCTCAAATATTCCTGAGATGTCAAAATACTGTTTTTATCGTTACGACAGTGCTTTTGCGGCTCGTGCTAAAGAAATGGGTAAGAGTATTATTATTGGTGGAGAGAATTACGGGCAGGGATCTTCTAGGGAGCATGCAGCTATCAACCCCATGTACCTAGGTGTAAAGTGCGTTATTGCTAAAAGCATTGCCAGAATTCATAGAGGAAACTTAATTAATCATGGTATTGTGCCCATGTTTTTTGCTGATAAGGTGGATTACGAAAAAATCAATTTAGGTGACGAATTGGAGATTAATAACTTTTTAGAGCAAATTTCCATAGGAGAGGTGCAAGTGAAAGATAAAACCGGCGATTTCACTTTTATGGTAAAACTTGATTTAAGTGTGGAAGAAAGAGAAGTTGTATTGAGTGGTGGACAATTAAGGCATTTGAAAAAGCAACTGTTAGCGACGGGAGTTATAGAGGAGGAGAAGTAATGAGCCAAGCAGAAGAAATTAAGCAAGCGCAGGAAAGCTTTGCGAAATTAATTAAATCTGAGTTTGAACGCATTGCTCATATGAAGAAGGAACAAAAGGTAAAAGATTTTTCTTTGTTAAAACATATTATTGTTGGTGTTATGCCTGGGGATGGAATAGGGCCGATTATTATGAAGCAAGCCTTGCGTGTTTTTAATTATTTAATGAGAGAAGAGGTAACTTCAGGTAGAGTAGTATTGAAGTTAATTGAAGGTATGACCATTGAAAATAGAGCAGCCAAGGGGGAGAGTGTACCGGAAGAATGTATGACAGAAATTAAAAAGTGTGATGTGCTTTTAAAGGGACCTATGGTAACGCCTAGAGCAGGTGATCCATGGCCAAACTTGATATCTGCCAATAGTCTTTTGCGCAGAGAGTTGGGGTTGTTTGCCGCGGTGAGGCCCATTACTATACCGGAAAAAGGATTTGACTGGACCTTTTTCAGAGAAAATATTGAGGGTGAGTATATTTGGGGTAATAGGGGAATTGTTGTAAATGATGATTTGGCTATTGATTTTAAAGTAGCTACCAAGCAAGGTGTTGAGCGCATTGCTAGAGCTGCTTTTGAGTTTGCTAGAAAGAATGACAAGAAAAATGTGACCATTGTTACTAAGGCCAATATTGTTAAATTAGTAGATGGTAATTTTATTAATGGGGTGCGTAAGGTTGGTGAAGAATATCCGGACATAGAGGTGCAGGAACGTTTGGTAGATGCTATGGCGGCTAAAATGCTAGACCCAGAATTTAGTAAAGGCATGGAAGTAATTGTGTTGCCAAATCTTTATGGTGATATTGTCACTGATGTAGCGGCAGAGCATCAAGGCGGTTTAGGAACTGCGTCATCTTCTAATCTTGGCAATCAATATGCTATGTTTGAAGCTATTCATGGAGTGGGACCGTTCTTGATGGCTCATGGACGTGGTGATTATGCTGACCCTTGTTCTTTAATTAGAGCAGTTGGACAACTGCTAGCGCATATTGGCTATGGTGAGCGTAACGAAATGTTGAAACAGGCTTTGCAAATTTGTACTGTTACAGAGCGTAAACTTGTGGTAACTACACAAAAAGAAGATGCAAGTGCTGCTGACTTTACCACTTACTTATTGGAAACACTGAGTAAACTATAGTATCTAAAACCTTTTGGAAATTGTACTCCTAATTTTAAAATCAGAAAAAATGAAACGCTACCATTACTTTAGAGTGGGTAGCGTTTTGTTTTTGCTTAGCACATTAACTGTGGTGTGGTCAGCACTAGACAGTTAATGTGGTTTGAGATAATTTAATAATGAGTACTTTTTAAACGGTACATTTATTGTGGTTCAGCTAGTATGAAAGCTAGGGTCTAGCGTTAAAGTATATATGTATTACACTGGAGAATGTATTATAAAATTGGTGAGGATGAACAAAGTATCAGATTAATTATTGTATATGAAGTTAGTAAAGGTGGCTATGGGAAGTTATAATGAACACTTAAAAAATAGATGTGACGTGAATTACTAAATGCATTGATGGGATATGAATTAAAAATATATTCCTTTTATTAAAGCGGCTCCTAATAATAGCGATAATGCTAAAGAAGTTAGCATTATTTTTTTTATATAGTCGAGTTT
>CAZTGQ010000163.1:0-1527 GCA_964613345.1 uncultured Acidaminococcales bacterium
TCTTACTGACCTTTTCTACAGACTTTTACAATTAGGCAGCAAAATTCCCATTCAAAAAAATGTGGGAGATTTTAGACTACTGGACCATAAATGTGTAGCAGCCTTACGCCTTTTAAGAGAAGAGCAGCGCTATACCAAGGGTATGTTCACTTGGATTGGCTATAAGAAGAAAGAAATTTCCTACCAGGTACAGCCTAGACAGGGCGGTCATACCACCTGGAACTATTTAGCTCTCATTAATCTAGCAATTGAAGGTCTTACCTCCTTTACCACAGCTCCTCTTAGACTCACTACCATGCTAGGACTAAGCGTATCTCTTTTAGCCATTATTTACATGTGCTTTGTTCTGGTGAATGCTATTTTCTACGGCGATCCTGTAGCAGGCTACCCAACCATGGTTACCATTCTTCTCTTTTTGGGTGGCGTGCAATTATTATCCTTGGGTATTATCGGCGAATATCTGGGGCGCATCTTCAACGAAAGCAAATCCCGCCCTATTTATATTTTAGAGGAAATTAACGGTAAATCCGTCACCTATCTAGAGGCTATGCACTACAGAGAAAAATGCTACACCCAGGAGGATCATCATGAAGGAACACACTAAAAAATATTTCTTAGTTGCCTTTATTCTGGGATGCGCCTTTGCCTTAATGTATACGCTCAACGCTTGGATGCCCATACATAGGGATGACTACGAATATTCCTTGATTTGGAATACTACTACTCACATTACCTCTATGTCCGATGTCCTAACTTCAGTATATAGGCATTATATGCTCCACGGTGGTAGAGTGGTTACCGTATTTTTCTTAGATAGTTTTTTACTCTTGGGTAAATTCTGGTTTGACCTAGCCAACGCTTTCCTTTTCGTTGCAGTTGTTTATCTCTGCTATGCCCATGCCCTGAGAAAAATAACATGTCCTAATCCCAAGCTATTAACGATTACTGCTTTACTTACTTTCCTCTGCCTGCCTCATTTTGGTGAGGTTGTCGTGTGGAAAAGTGGCTCTACAGTTTATCTTTGGTCAGCCTTCTTCGTTATTCTTTTTCTCTTACCCTATAATTTACAGCTTTTAAAACCGTTAAAGCATAGCGGTTTATTTGCTCTGCCCATGTTCATTCTCGGTCTTGCTGCTGGTTGGTCCGTGGAAAATTTGGGTGTTACCACTGTAGTACTTTCCTCAGTGCTTTCCCTCTACACCTACAAGTATCGCCCTTTACTTCCTCTGTGGATGCCGGCAGGAGCTCTAGGCGCACTTTTCGGTCTTATTGGCATGGTAGCAGCACCTGGAAACTTTGTCCGCTATACCCAGCAGGGTCAGAACAAGGGCATGCTCATACACATTGGCAATCAATTTGCCGGCAACGGAGAAATGCTGCTTTACGTTTTGCCCCTTGTACTCCTCTTTCTCTTAGGCTGGACCATCCTCAAGCAGGAGCTAGCAGGCCAGCAAAAGCTAAAGCCTTCAACTACTCTTAGCCAAAAGGATTATCTTAAATACGGCGGTATGTTGCTTCTGATTTTTG
>CAZTGQ010000163.1:1537-1779 GCA_964613345.1 uncultured Acidaminococcales bacterium
GGCTTTATTGCTTCCAGTATTAGAGATTTTCTCATTGCTCATGCTCTGCAGCCCCTAGGACTGATTAAGAAAAATACCATACATTTATTTTCTAATGTTATGGCCGGCTTTGAGGAGATGGTCATCTATTGGTGTCTGCTCTTTCTCTTTTACGCCATCGTCAAGAAGCTTTTAGGCTTTAGTCCTAGTTATTTAAAACTGCTTCGTAGCAAGGCTTCTAACAGAGCAGTACTCCAAGCTTT
>CAZTGQ010000163.1:1789-4500 GCA_964613345.1 uncultured Acidaminococcales bacterium
TAGCTGCGCCCACCTTTCCGGCTAGAGCTACCTTTAGCTCTGTGCTTATGCTCATCATTGGCTTAATAGCGCTTTTCAAAATACCGGCTATTAATGCCGGCCTTCTTTCCGGTGCGCCAGGCAAGGCTTTAGCTCATGGCAGTATAGCCATAGGCGGTTTTATTGCCGTAGCCGCTCTGGTCATAACTAATACTATGTTTAACGAAAACGCTTGGCGTTTAAAGGTCATCGCGGCTCAAGCCCAAAAAGCACCTCACAGCATAGTGACTCTGCCACCCATCACTATTACCAACAGGGCTCTGCGTCATGTCTATTTTGAGGATTTCTATAACAATGTTACCAAGGAAGGGTTATGCCGCTATTACGGCCTAAAGGATATTAAGGTACCAAGAACTACTAGGGGGAAAGGACAATGACACAACTAGAAATGTCTTTATATCAAACCTTATACAGCAATATCCAGTTAGAAGGTCTCGATGCTCTGATCCCCAAAAACAAGCTCAGCCTTTTTGCCGAGCATGTAAAAGGTCTTGCCGACAAGGACGGACGTTTTAATTCAGAACGGGTTCTGGTTCTTGCAGAAAAATACGTAGAAATTTTAGAGCAGGCACCTACAGATGGGTGGCTGCAATATTGCTATGACTATATTCAAGGACAGCTTTTTCCTCCCAAGGAAGAACTAGGCGCTGAGGAAACCTGCCCTCCGGATGCTTTGGCAGAAAAAAAGTTTGGCCTAGGCAGACGTCTTTTACTCTGCATTTTGCGCAGCCTCTATCAGTATGAGCAGCAAACAGTAGCTTTCCAGCCCACCAAGGAATTTGAATTTATCCCTGACACAGAAATATCTTCTCATTCCTATACCTCAGAATATCCTCGGATGAAGAAATGGCTTTTCAGTCACTATTTCTACGAATTCATGAGGATAGCCTCCGATATTTCTCCCTTTGATACTTTAGGGCATATTGGCGGTGTCCACTATGTGGCACTTTATATGGCTAAGCAATTAGCTAAAGCCCATGTTCCCATTGATGTGGCCCTTATTTCCGGGGCCGCCATCTGTCATGATATCGGCAAATACGGATGCAAAAAAAATGAAGGTAAGCGCGTGGCCTATCTCCATTACTATTACACCGGAATCTTCTGCGACAGAGAAGGCTTCAAAACCATTGGTCATATTGCGGCTAACCATTCTGTTTGGGATTTAGAGCTGGAGAATCTGTCTGTAGAATCTCTTCTCCTTATCTATGCCGACTTTAGAGTGAAAAGCTCCCGTGGTGAGGATGGACGAGAAATTGTCCACTTCTATACTTTAAAGGAAGCCTTTGATGTTATTTTAAATAAGCTAGACAACGTGGACGAAGCCAAAAGACATCGTTACCAAAAGGTTTATGCTAAGCTAGCTGATTTTGAAAAATTTATGCTCGAGTGCGGGGTGGACACAGCTTTACCAGCTGACTTCAACACCCCTCCCCTGCCTTCTCTTCTGAAGGGTACTAGAGAAAGCGTGCTTTTAGAGGGACAAGCAGTTATTGACCAGCTTAAATTTTCCGCCATTAATCACAACATCCAGCTCATGAGTATCTTCCGCAATGACGACGATTTTGCCAGACTGATTGAAGAAGCACGCAGTCAGCGCCAGTGGAAAAATGTGAGAACCTATATAGGTATTTTAGATGAATACTCCACCTATATGACGGAGCACCAAAAATCTCTTACCTTAAAATATCTTTATGAATTACTCTCCAGCAAGGAGGGTGACATTCGTCTAACCGCTGCCACCCTCATGGGTAATATTGTAGCCAATTATAATGACAAATACACCAAGGAGCTTCCTCAAGGAGTCAATCTTCCTTTAAAGCGGAATAATTCCTTTTCCATGTTCTCTCAGTACCTGGATGCAATTATGTTTCCCAATAGGCACTACACCGAGCAGTTAAAGCTCTGGATAGGCTATTGTCTCAGTAGCTTTGTTAATGCTGTCCTAAGCAATGCCACTACTGCCAAGCAGGAAAGATTTTTAGAGATTATGGAGACCTACTATGGTCAAACCGATTTCCACGAAGAACGCTACATTATTCTTCTTTCTGCCCTGCAGGATCTCTACAAATACTCCTGTCCAGATTCCTTCTTAGAAACTGCACATAAATTTGTAGCTACAGCCAGAGCCTCTACCTCTCAAAACCTACAGGTAGCCGCTCTTAACACAGCACGTAGCCTTTTCTTGGAATATACCGATGAGGATTACTATCAAGATCTCTTAAGCATCACCCAGCTGCCCAAGGAATTCAAGGATTTTTCAGACAGCGAGGGCAGTCTCTTTTTAGTGGATTTAAAAATGAGCACTCACTGGGTGGTGAAGGCCAGCAATCTAGAGCTTATGCTCCACTTTGTCAAGGACAATGCTGATTCCGGTCGCATCATGCATCTTGGCATGCATTTAATCAATCTGCTAAAGGTCAATGAATCCATCTACGTCTGCCAACGTGCCGGACGTGGCTTATTAGAGATATCCTCTAGACTTTCCTATGCTCAGTGTAATGAGCTGGCCGTGGAATTATTTAACGGTTTAAAAATCGGTGACCCTCAGATTTCTAAATACCTACCCGAATTTTTGGGCAAGATGATACTTAAGCTTCCTCCTCAAGAATTTGATGAATTCATCAGCACTATTGAGGATCAAATACTTACTGTGAACATTCCCCTAGCTGCCT
>CAZTGQ010000164.1:0-4485 GCA_964613345.1 uncultured Acidaminococcales bacterium
CGCGGTCCCCCTTCCCCTGAAAGGGGAAGGCTTCTTGTTGCTACTGCTGTCCTAATTCCTTCCCCTGAAAAGAAGGCTTCTTGTTGCTACTACTGTCCTAGCCTTCCCCTGAAAAGAAGACTTCTTGTTGCTACTGCTCTTACCCTAAAGCCTTCCCCCTGTGGGGGAAGGTGGCATGCCCTTGGCATGACGGATGAGGGCTTAGCCAAACATTACATACAGTCAGTGAGAATACGTTAGATTTAACCTTATTTATCTAACTCCCCCCCTTTAGTATGTGTCCATTTTTAAGGGTCCAGTTCACCTCATCCACCGCTGCCGCGGTCCCCCTTCCCCTGAAAGGGGAAGGCTTCTTGTTGCTACTACTGTCCTAATTCCTTCCCCTGAAAGGGGAAGGCTTCTTGTTGCTACTGCTGGCCTAATTCCTTCTGCTGAAAAGAAGGCTTCTTGTTGCTACTACTGTCCTAAAGCCTTCTGCTGAAAAGAAGGCTTCTTGTTGCTACTGCTTACAAAAAAATCCTCTATAATAGAGGATTTTTTGTGATGCTCCCAGCCTTGCGGGGATAGATTTTAGCCGTAGGCTTTATTTTTTTGATAACAATAATTGCTCTCTTATCTTTTAGCTCAGGCAAAGTTACTTCTCGCAGTTCTACCTGCCTGCCGCCTAGAAGCTTAATAGCAGAGGCTCCTTCACTAGCTTCTTCTAAATATTTATTTCCTTTCAAAGCATAGAAAGTACCGCCAACCTTAGTTAAGGGCAGGCAATATTCTGCTAACACCGGTAAGGGTGCCACTGCTCTAGCAATGACATTTTGAAACTGCTCTCTTAGCCTAGGATCATGTCCTGCATCCTCTGCTCTAGCATGGATCAGTTCCACCTGAGTAAGACCTAATCTTTTAATTACACTCTCTAAGAATTTTAATCTTTTAGCGAGAGAATCTATAAGGGTTAGCTTTATACTGGGGTCATAAATTTTTAGCGGCAATCCGGGGAAACCCGCTCCTGTTCCCACATCCACCAAGGCTTTGCCCTGAAATTCTTCTGTTCTATATACTAAAAGAGAATCTATCATGTGCTTCACAGCTACTTCCTCCGGATCAGTTATAGCTGTTAGATTCATAACCTTATTTGTTTCCAAAAGCACTTCACAATAAATACTATATGCTTCCAGTTGCTCTGAGCTAAAGGCTAATCCCACCTTTTCACCTTTAATTTGGAGAGCATCCTTAAAATTCATGGGCTTCACCCTTTCTTCTCAGCATTTCTAAGTACACAGCTAGAACCCCTATATCCGCCGGCGATACACCGGAAATACGGGAAGCTTGTCCTAAGGAAATAGGCTTTTGCTTAGCCAGCTTCTCTGCTCCTTCAGCAGACAACTCCTTAATAGCCAAGTAATCTATAGTAGAAGGTAGCAATTTACCCTCTAAACGCATAGCTCTTGCCACCTCTTGTTTTTGTTTAGCAATGTAGCCTTCATATTTGATTTGAATTTCTACCTGCTCAGCCACTACACCTGGCACTTGGGGCAGATCAAAGGCTGCAGCCATCTTTTCGTAGGTTAATTCCTTACGCTTTAAAAGCTCAGCCACGCTCATACTATATTTAAGCTCTGTAGAACCTAAAGCCACAATTTTTTGCTGATTTTCTTCATTAGGATTAATCATGACCTTACTAATTTCCTGCAGAGTTCTTTCTATACTGCTTCTTTTGTTGGTAAAGGCTGCATAACGCTCCTCGTTAACTAAACCTACCTGCTTACCCTTTTCCGTTAAGCGCAAGTCCGCATTATCAGATCTAAGGAGCAAACGATACTCTGCTCTTGAAGTCATCATCCGATAAGGCTCCTGAGTTCCTTTTGTAACTAAATCATCTAAAAGCACGCCAATATAAGCATCACTGCGACCTAAAATTAAAGGCTCTCTTCCCTCTAGCTTCATACTGGCATTAATTCCTGCCATAAGTCCCTGTGCTGCCGCTTCCTCATAGCCACTGGTACCATTAGACTGTCCTGCACTAAATAAACCACCTAATTCCTTATGCTCCAAGGAAGCCTTCAGCTGCAATGGATCTAAGCAGTCGTATTCTATGGCATATCCTGCACGCATCATTTTGCACTGCTCTAAGCCTGGAATAGTTTGCATAAATTCCAACTGAACCTGCGCCGGCAAGGAGGAGGACATCCCTTGAACATATATCTCATTAGTTTTCAGACCCTCCGGCTCTAAAAAGAGCTGGTGATGATCCTTATCTGCAAATCGCATAATCTTAGATTCAATAGAAGGACAGTATCTAGGTCCTACGCCTTCGATACTACCATTAAACATACAGCTGCGACTTAAATTTCGTCTAATGATTTCATGGGTTTGCTCATTAGTATAGGTTAAATAGCAAGGAACCTGCACTCTATCCTTAATAGTACTGACAAAGGAAAAATTCTGCAGCTGACTATCACCCATTTGTGGAGTCATTTTACTGTAGTCCAGTGTTCTGGCATCCACTCTGGCAGGCGTTCCGGTTTTAAAACGCATAAGAGTTAAACCCACTTCTCTCAGTGAATCTGTAAGCTTCATGGCTGACCTTTGTCCGTTAGGTCCTGCCATATAATTAACCTCTCCATAGAGAATTTTCCCTCTTAAGTAGGTTCCGGTGCACAAGATTACGCAGGGTGCCGCAAATTGCTCCCCTGTTTCTGCTTCCACGCCCTCTACCTGATTATTTTTCACCAAAAGCTTATCTATCATCAACTGCTTAACATCTAGATTATCCTGATTTTCCACAATCTCCTTCATAATTGTGTGATAGAAGGGTTTATCTGCCTGAGCTCTTAAAGCATGGACGGCATAACCCTTACCTGTATTTAAAAGTCTCATTTGAATACAGGCTTCATCAGCAGCCAGACCCATTTGTCCACCTAAAGCGTCTATCTCTCTCACTAGCTGACCCTTAGCAGAGCCCCCTACAGATGGATTACAGGGCATGAGCGCAATATTATCCAAGGATAAGGTTGCTAAAAGAGTCTTATGTCCCAATCTTGCAGCTGCTAAAGCAGCCTCCACTCCTGCATGTCCTGCCCCTACTACAATCACTTCATATTGATCCACAATCATTAATTTAACCCTCCTACTGCCTTTTCAACCTTATCTCTATTTACCTAAACAAAAACGAGCAAAAATTTCATTGATGACTTCATCGGGAACCGCTTCTCCGGTAATAGCGCCTAATTTAGCCATGGCTTCTCTTAAATCCACCTCTAAGCAATCATAGGGCAATTCCTGACGAGCTCCCTCCAGGGCTAATTGTAAATTTTCCCGGGCTTGTCTGAGGAGATTTTCCTGTCTAGCATTTTGCACGTAAATACCATTATCAATATTAGTACCCCGTCCATAAACATAATTCTTTAGCCAAGTAATAAAGCCCTCCACCCCTGTTTTTTCCTTTGTAGATAAATAAACAATATTTTGAGGCCCAAATTTCTCTTCTAAGGGCTTTTTATCTAAGGTCAAGGGTAAATCTACCTTATTGATAATAAGTACGCTGTGAAGTGGGTCCATGGCCCTAAGAAGCTCTCTATCTTCTTCCTGTAAGGGCAGTGAACCATCCAAAACACCTATTACTAGCTCCGCTTCCGCTAAAAGAGCCTTTGATCTGGCCACGCCAAGCTGTTCTACATAATCCTCTGTTGTGCGAAGACCTGCTGTATCTGCTAAAAGCAGTGGCACTCCTTCAATGAGCATTTGCTCCTCAATGACGTCTCTGGTAGTTCCGGCCACAGCTGAAACAATGGCCCGTTCCTCTTTTAAGAGACAATTTAAAAGACTGGATTTACCCACATTGGGCCTGCCCACAATAGCAGTTCTAAGGCCCTCCTTCATTATTTTCCCCGTTTGAGCATGAGCAAGAAGGTCCCCTATATTAGCTAAAACCTTATGTAAGACCTCCATGGCATGTGCATAAGTCACTTCTTCAATGTCATCCTCTGGATAATCTATGGTGGCTTCTAAGTGTACTATTAAATCCTTGAGCTGCTGCCTTAATGCACTGACCCTTTGGGAAAGCTGCCCTCTTTGCTGCTTCAAGGCAGATTTTAAGGCTCTGTCACTTCTGGCTTCAATAATGTCCATAACCGCTTCCGCTTCGGCTAAATCCATCCGTCCGTTTAAAAAAGCTCTTTTAGTAAATTCACCAGGTTCAGCTGGTTTCGCTCCGGCCTCATAGGTAGCAGCTAAAATTCCCCTCATCGCTTCCGTACCGCCATGACACTGAAATTCCACTACATCCTCTCCTGTATAGGAATGTGGCATAGGCATATAAACAACTAAAACCTCGTCTAAATCCTCTCCCTTAAGGTCCACAGCATGACCATAGGTTAAGACTCTAGGCGCTGCCTGAGAAAGCTTTTTACTGCCTCTAAAGAGCTTTTCTCCTATCCTTAAGCTTTCAGGTCCACTCAAACGCACGATGCCTACTGCTCCTTGGCCCAG
>CAZTGQ010000165.1:0-4467 GCA_964613345.1 uncultured Acidaminococcales bacterium
ATTTGCAGCTGGATCAATTTGCAGTTTATCGCTTTAAAAAATGGCGGAGTGAATTAAGGGAGATAAATAAGGAAATATTATTGCAGGATCGTGAGAGCTTACGGCAAGCGCGTCTTGTAGCACTGGGATTCATACTGGTGGGAAAAGTAATAGAAAGAGAAAAGCTTAATAAGGCTGTTCGGAAGCGCCTAGAAGAATTTTATGCTAAGCTAACTATTTTGTTAGTAGACACGGTGGGTCAAGGTCGTTTAGGAGCCTTGTGTAAGGGCTCTACCAATAAAGCCTTATGTGCTGATGTAGGACTGCTGCAGGGTTATCGCTTGGCCTTACAAAATAAGGTGTGGAAGAAAATCTTAAAAATTAAAAACGAGCTTTTACTAAAAAGAAGCTAGGGAGATATCACTCCCTAGCTTCTTTATGTAAGTACTATCTTAAAATCCCTAGCATGAAGGGTGCTATCAGTGTAGTAGCAATAGCTAAGAGCACGATGGCTAAGGAGGCGAAGGTAACCTGCACTGCACTTTTGGGAATGCAGCTACTAGTACCTAGGGCATGGCTGCCGGTGCCAATAGCAAAGCCAATGGCGATATTATCGGTAACACCTACTAAGGCTAAAAGTTTGTGACCAAAGAGAGCACCGAAAACACCGGCCAAGGAAACACAGACTATGGTTAAGGGTGGCAAGCCACCTAAGCTTTGGGAAACCTCCATGGCTACAGGCGTTGTAATGGACTTAGGCAAAAGAGAGAGCATGGTGACTTCCTGGGCACCAAAAAGTCTAGCGCAATAAAAGGTGGCTATAATGGCAGTAATTGCTCCCACCAACGCAGTGAGTAATAAAATAAGAGCATTGCTTCTCAGAACTTCCCAGTTCCGTTTTAAGGGGAGTGCCAGAGAAATAGTGGCTGGCCCTAAGAAAAAGGCTAGAAAGGTGCCACCCCTTTCATAGCTTTCCAAGGTGAGCTCATCAATACCGGTGATTAGCATAATAATAACTATGGAAGAAAAAAGAAAGGGAGGTAGGAGAGAGGTCTTTAGCCTTTTGACCAGAAGCTCTCCTAAATGAAAAATGACAATGGTTAAAGTAAGACCCAAAAGAGGGGAATTAAGCAAAAGCTCAGGCATGTCGCTTTGCCTCCTTCCTCTTTAGAAGAAATTGGAGAAAGACACCGGTAACGACAATGACAATGGCAGTGGATACTGCTATGGTCGCTAAAAGAGGTAGCATTTCCTTTTGGATATGTTCTAAATAGCGAATTGCTCCTACTGCTCCGGGCACAAAAAGTAGACTCATTTTTTCCATAAGCACAGTGGCAATACCCTCGATACGCTCCACCTTGAGAGACTTGGTGACTAAAAGTAGAGCCAGCAGGATCATACCTAAGAGGGGTGCAGGGAAAGCAATATGTAATGCTCCGGTAAGCCAAGTGCAGGCAAATTGAATGGCTAATAAAATAGCTAAACCGGATAAAAGGACATGGGAAGACATGAATTCAACTCCTTAAATTCAAAGGTCAAAAAAACTAGAATATATTTGACTTTTCGACCTTTAACCTTTATAATATAAAAAAGGGAAAGGACCGAAGTCATTTCCCTTCAGACTTACTTGCATAAATTAAACAAAAGCAGAAGTAGGACTCCGCCTAAAAGACCGGCTACAGTGTAGCCTATAGTGGCGAAACGGTGTAGGGTTACCTCTTCGTTGAGGAGGGTGTAGCAGCGTTGAATAACGTTGAGCTTATTACTGATGCTTTCTCGCCAAGTGGAGGCACGAAGAAGATACATGTAGCGAGAGTAAATTCTAGCGTAGAAAATATCCTCTGTAACCTGAAGGGCGTTGTCAATGTTGCTGGTGAGTACGCTCATATCAGCCATAAGCTCCATAAGCTTGTTGCGAATGAGACGATAGGTAGGTACCTTGCGGGTAGTATTAGCTTGGTTTAGAGCATCAATTTCATCGTAGAAATGATCGATGGCGTTGTTTAGAGCATTATCATAATACCGTAGCTCCAGAAATTGGGCATTGGCAAATTCCAGTAGATCGGGAAGATCCATACTGCCGGTTTTATCAAAAACTACCGCACTATCCCAGGTCAGATAAGCTACATCCTCCGGACTATAGGAAAAGCGATTGGAGAGAGTATCTTGAATGGTTTCAGGACTAAAGGGACCTTTTTCTTTTAAGAGAATAGGAACAAAATCCCAAGTAGGTAATTGATCATGGAAGTAGTAGACGATAAAATCCTCGTCCAAATCCGAGATACGCATTTTAGCACAGGCTGGCTTAATAGTCTCCGAAACAGCTTCAATGTATTCCCTGATAATATCCTCCGGTAGATTGTCTACAGCGATGGATAGCTCCAGATATTGGTCATAGGAAATATCCTCAGGTAAATCTAAACGGATAATGAGGCCAATAACACCGATGTCAAAAATACGAGCCTTAATATCAGCTAAATAGACCTCCTCGTTAAAGGTCATTTCATGGGAGCCCAGCTCCACTAAAACAGGCGGATTTTTAAAGGTAATAGAACGAGGCGAAATTTTTTCCAATCTAAGACGGGAAGCAATTTTATTCCGACTGGTCCATAAAGCTTCTACCAGGTCTAGATTGATTTCATCAGCTACATCAAAAAGATGATAAATAAAGATGGAAGAATTCATACAAACCTCCTTTAAAATTAGGGCTTAGCTACAAGTAACACCTACCTATACTTTACAACATTCTGAGCTAGGTAGCAAGAGAGGAAGATGGAGATTTTAACTGCAAGTAGATAGATGGAAGAAAAAAGAAAGTGTGGAGGTGTTTATTATGAATGAACAGCGTTTTAATGAAGAAGTAAAGGAAGTTTTGCGAGAGGCTCAGCAGCAGGCTGTCATGCGCTATAATCAGGAACTCACGACGAAGCATTTTTTAGCAGTTCTGGCTACTCAAAGAGATGGCTTTTTCCCCTTTTTATTAAAAAATCTTCAGGTAGATACCAATGGGTTTAATCAAGAGGTGCAAAAGCTTTTAGAGAGTATACCGGCAGTCAAGGGTACGGACCAATTGAGTCTTAGCATGGGCTTAGCTAGAGTCATGGGCCTGGCAGAAAAGGCAGCAGGTCAAGGAGAAATTAATTTAGGCCATCTTCTCAGTGCTATTGTGGAGGATGGAGAAGCTGATGTAGTCAGTCTCTGTAAGAAATACGGTCTTAGCAAGAAGGTTGTTGCTGAGCTTTATGCTAAGTATCAAAGTGGAGAAGATAGTGATGAAAATAAAAAGACCCTAGAAAAGTACGGTCAGGATTTGACCTTAAAAGCTAAAAAGGGTGGATTAGATCCGGTTATAGGACGTGATGATGAAATACGTCGTACCATCGAAATACTATCCCGTCGTAAGAAGAACAACCCTGTGCTTATTGGTGAACCTGGTGTGGGTAAAACTGCCATAGTAGAGGGCTTGGCTAGAAGAATTGTGGCTGGCGATGTGCCGGAAATGTTAAAAAATAAAACCGTTTACGCTTTGGATTTGGCTTCCTTAGTAGCCGGCGCCAAGTTTAGAGGAGAATTTGAAGAACGTTTAAAGAAGGTCTTAAAAATTGTCTCCGATTCCGCCGGTCAAATAATTATGTTTATTGATGAGCTGCATACTGTAGTAGGAGCAGGAGCCTCTGAGGGTTCTATGGATGCCGGTAATATTTTAAAACCCATGCTAGCAAGAGGAGAGCTTAGATGCATTGGTGCCACAACTTTAAATGAGTATCGCAAGTATATAGAAAAGGATAGCGCTTTAGAAAGAAGATTTCAGCCTGTCTTAGTTAAGGAACCCAGCATTGAGGATACTGTTTCTATTTTGCGTGGTCTTAGAGAGCGTTACGAGGTCCATCATGGTGTGCGTATTAAGGATGCTTCCTTGGTTGCGGCGGCAGTTCTGGCCAATCGTTATATTAACGATAGATTCTTGCCGGATAAGGCTATTGATTTGGTGGATGAGGCCGCTGCCAGACTGCGTACAGAAATTGATTCCATGCCTACGGAGCTAGATGAAAGTAAGCGCCGTATTTTGCAACTGCAAATTGAGGAACAGGCTTTGTCCAAGGAAACAGATGCACAATCTAAGGCTAGAATGGAAAAAATTAAGGATGAATTGGAAAAACTGAAGGCGGAAAATGATGCTCTGACTAAGCAATGGGATAGAGAAAAAGAGGGCATTGCTAAGGTTCGCACAGTAAAGAAGGAAATTGATCAGGTCAAAATTGCTATGGAGGAGGCAGAGCGTGCCTATGATTTAAATAAATTGGCAGAGTTAAAATATGGGCGCTTGCCGGAATTAGAAAAGCAATTAGCTGCCAGTGAGGAGAAGGAAAAAGACTCCCATAGCCTCTTAAAGGAGGAAGTGGATGAGGATGATATCGCCAAGGTAGTGAGTACCTGGACCGGTATTCCTGTTACCCGTTTGGTTGAGGGAGAAAGGGATAAGCTGCT
>CAZTGQ010000166.1:0-4424 GCA_964613345.1 uncultured Acidaminococcales bacterium
ATGTGTTAAGCACGCCGCCAGCGTTCGTCCTGAGCCAGGATCAAACTCTCCAAAATAAATTTATTTTGAAGAACCTCTTGGCTCTTTAAAATACTGACTAGGTTATTTTTTATACTCGTTTTCCTTCGAGATTAAAATTGACTCGGTCTAGTCGCAAAGCGACTCGACCCGCACATTCGTTAATCTATAATATTCAGTTTTCAAGGTTCATATGTTGTCTCAGCGACAACTTCTACATCATATCACCTTCAAAGCATCTTGTCAATAACTTTTTAAAAGTTTTTCCAATTTGTTTTTTCAGGTGTCTGTCACTTTAGAGCGACAGCGTAATTATTTTAGCATCTTCAAATTACTTTGTCAACAGTCTCTTTGTAAGATTGTTTACATTTTCTGATGCTAGCTTTCTCTTTAGGAGAGAGCTTTTATATATTAGCACAAGATTACCGCCTTGACAAGATGCTTTTTACACTTTTAAACAATATTTTCTTAACCTTCATTAATATAAAATAGATGGGAGGAGAAACCAGCACCACTCTCCTCCCATCTAGCTATTGTGTTTAAGCCTTATCCACTTGATACTTAAAGTTATCTATGGCAGGTCTTTGGTCCTTCTTGCCCTCTTTAACATCCTCAGTCAAAAGAGCTTGGACTATGATAGCCATTTCCAAACGCTTTCTTTGCAATTTACAACCATACTCGTAGGGCTTACTAATATCCCCATTAATAAGATCAGCGTTGGCATGGCACCCACCGCTGCAGAAAAATCTTGCCCAGCATTCTCTGCAGTCACTCTTATTGAGCACATGCATCTGTCTGAACTGCTGAATCATGTCCTGTTTAGTAATGCCTGTAGAGAGATTTCCCATTTTATATTCTTCTCTGCCCACAAACTGATGACAGGGATAAATATCTCCCTCAGGAGTGATGGCATAATATTCGTGGCCGGCACCACAGCCTGCTAAACGTTTGGCAACGCAAGGTCCATTATCCAAGGCTACATTAAAATGGAAGAAATCAAAGGCTTCTCCTGCTCTTCTTTTAGCTAAATAAATTCTCGCTAGCTTTTCATACTCTTTATCTAAAATCGGCCAATCCTCTTTTGTTAAGACATAGGGCTCATTTGTTCCCACCACCGGCTCCATAGAAATTTCCCGGCCCACCTCCAGCATGCTAACGGTATCATCAGCGAAATGTGGATTATAGTGTGTATAAGTACCTCTGAGATAATAATTCTTTCCCTGTCTAGACTCTATAGCTCTTTTAAAGCCGCGCACAGCACTATCATAGGAGCCCTGTCCTCCAGCCATAGGACGCATATGGTCGTGAGTGGCCTTGCTACCATCCAAGCTTAAAACCAGCATAACTCTGTTTTCATTTAAGAACGCAACGATTTCCTCCGTTAAAAGGGTACCATTAGTGGTAAGAGTTAATTTGATATTCTTACCGGTTTCCTTTTCTCTCTTTCGCACATAGTTAATCACGTGCTTTACCACAGGATAATTTACCAGCGGCTCTCCCCCAAAAAGATCCATTTCTAAATTATGTCTATTCTTACTACCGGCGATAGCAAATTCCACAGCCCTTTCTGCTACTTCCTCGCTCATGAGCGCTCTTTTGCCGCCAAAATCCCCTGTTCCGGCAAAACAATAACCACACCTGAGATTACAGTCATGGGCAATATTAAGGCACAGAGATTTTAAAACCGGTTCAAACTTAAAGGTATCAGGTACAGGAAATTCCGGTGAAAATAGTAGTCCCTGATGCACCAATTCCTCTAGCTCCTCTAAAGCCTCTTTGATTTCAGCCTCCGGATAGGTAGCTTTAAACTCTGCTACAGTAGTCTCCTTATTACTTCCATCATATACGTCCAATAAATCATAAATCATTTTATCTATAATATGTACAGCTCCGCTGTTAATATCTAGGACCACATAATTATCGTCCAGGTGCATTTTATGTATGAGCATTAATTTCTCCCCTTCTAACAGAAAAATAGCTCCCCACTCTAGCAGGGAGCCAATTGAACAAGATTATGCCTTCTCGCAAACTTGATTTCCTACAGTGCAGGAAGTCTTGCAAGCAGATTGACAGGAAGCGGGACATTCGCCACAACCACCTGTTCTCAAGGTTTTCTTTAGCATTTCTTTATTGACAGTCTTAATTCTCTTAGTCATATCTATCCCTCCAAAACGGTTTTGTTCTTAACTATTGTATATTGTTTTCCTTATTTGTGCAAGTAGCAACTTCCCTATTTAGCATTTCCCCTGAGCTTATCCCACCAGCCTATTAAATCCACCCCATGGCTTAAGGACCAGCTCCGCAGCTGTGCCTTTAATAGAGCAGCCCTAAAAAGCTTAAGACTTTGCATTTGCTTATATTGGAAAATATTAACTCTGTTTAAATGTAAAAGAGGTGTTGTAGCTGTATTTACTCCCACATCCCCACTTACAGCAGCGCTATATTTCGCAGCAGCTACTTCCTTTTCTATGAGCGCATTTGTTGCTCCTGTAGGAAAGGAGAGGGTAATCCCAGACGGTGGATTATAAAGCCCACGTATATAGGCGCTGGATTTTTCCAACTCACTGCGAACCTGCTCTTGGCTAAGAGTGGTCAAAGGAACATGACTAAATGTATGAGAGCCTATTTCCCAGCCATATTTTAAAAGCTCCTCTTCTCCCTGCCAATCCAAATAGCCAGGCCAACCCTCAAATTTCACAGCCATATACATGGAGCCCACGAAGCCATATTTCTTCATAATGGGTGCAGCCTTGGTAAGATTATCCCTATAGCCATCATCAAAAATAACAACAACATTCTTGTGGAAAGCTTTTCCTGCTCGTCTGGCTGCAGCATATTTGTCCAGGGTTAAAGTGGTATAACCCTCCTGAGCTAAATAAGCCATTTGTTTATCAAAGGTTTCCGGTAAAATAGTATACCTGTCACTTAAATCATCCACCCTATGATAAGCCAATATAGGTACTGTTTCCTGACAAAAGCTTTGAAAATCCCTATAGCAGAAATATCCCCCCACAGCCAAAAGCACCATCACTAAAACAATTCCCTTAAAGCACCTACGCATTGTCTTTCATCCCCAATTCTCTAGCCATTTTTTCCAATTTCTTTAATCTGTGATTAAAGCCGGACTTACTCACATCTTCCTCACACATAGCGGCCAACTCTGCCACAGACAAATCCTCATGATTCAGTCTAAGCTTCGCCGCCTCCTTTAAAACTTGAGGCAAAAGCTCCAGTCCTCTTTTCTCGTCCACATAGCGTATACAGGCAATCTGCCTTACTGCATTTTTTACAACTCTGTTTAAGTTCGCAGTTTCACAATTCACTACTCGGTTAACATTATTACGCATTTCCTTTACTACACGCACATTTTCAAATTCCAGCAAAGCATTATGAGCTCCGATGAGAGAAAGAAAGTTAGTGATAGCATTTCCTTCCTTCAAGTACACAATAAAGCTTTCCTTTCGGTCTACCATTCTTGCCCCGAAGGAAAACCGCTGCATAGTCTTTTGGACTAGCTGGGCTAGCTCCTCATTATCACTAACCATCTCCAAATGATAATCACTAATGGGCTTGCTCACTGATCCTCCGGCCAAGAAGACACCTCTCAGGAAAGCCTTGCGAGCAGGAGCATTCTTCAAAAGAGTAAGTCTACCTGTCTCTAAGGGTGCCAAAAGCTGCAAGTCCTCCAGAGCCTCTCTAGCCGAGACGGAGGGTATAACCTGAATTTGATACTTATTATTTTTTTTGAGACGTCTAGAACGAGTAATGAGTACCTGCGTTTCCACCTGAAAGTTATTTTTCAAAAGGTGAAGCACTCTGCGAGCAAGAGCTGCATTCTCTGTAGTAAAGTGAATACCGATATTTTTTCCCCTAAGAGATACCGAACCACTAATACGTAATAAACCAAATAACTCAGCTTTCTCGCAGCTCTTATTTTCGCCTTCAATTCTAGCGACCTCATTTTTAACATCAGTTGAAAATGACATTTTACCTCTCCACTACTTGTCCTTTAATTCCTGCATGGTTTGTCTAGCAAAGAAATAATCAAAGAACTGCACGCCCTTACCAAAAAGTCGCAGCCTATATATTAAAGCAATAATAGCCTTCGCTAGCTTAATGGGATTATGTCGCACTAGATTACTATCATTCAGGAGCTTTGCAGGCACTGCATCTATTCCCAGGCTTTCAATTTTTTCTATATCACTGGACACAGGATAAGCACCCTGTGCTTCATATTGTTCTAACTGGAGCTCTGTAGCTTCTTGACTATTAACAATGACATAATCAAGGCACTGCACTCCCATGTGCTCAATAATAGTTTTTACATGGTCATAGGCCCCAAAGCCATCTGTTTCCCCTGGCTGAGTCATTACATTGCACACGTAGATTTTTACTGCCTGAGACAT
>CAZTGQ010000167.1:0-555 GCA_964613345.1 uncultured Acidaminococcales bacterium
GGGTTTGACAGGACTTAATATAGAAATCAGGTACCTTGGCTTCCTCCATAGCCTTTAATTGGTCAGGCTTTAAGCCATTCTTATGAGCTTTACCCTTTCTGCTCCATTCCATGATACCAAAAGCCATGCTTGGCTCTACACCCTTAGCAATTAAATAGTTCATAATATCATCTCTCGTAGAAATGGTATCGTAGGTATCCTTACCTTCTCTAATTAAATCCTGCGCATTATTGAGCCATACATCCGTGCCATGGGAATAACCGGAAATACGTAAAAGATCACTAAAGTTCTTGGGCTTAACATCCTCAATCATTTGTCGCACAAAGGCTGTACCACATTCAGGTACCCCATAGGTTCCCACATTACTGCCGATAGCTTCCGGCGTAACGCCTAAGGACTTTGTGCTCAAAAATAGCTCCATGGTCTCCGGGTCGCCAATGGGAATGTTTTTACAATATCCCTCTTGACCCAAAAGATTGTCCAGCATTTTAATAACCGTAGGATCATCGTGACCCAGAATATCTAATTTAACCAGCCTATCATTAATAGAATGAT
>CAZTGQ010000167.1:565-4422 GCA_964613345.1 uncultured Acidaminococcales bacterium
GCAGGATATTGAATAGGAGTAATGTAATGAATATCCAAGTTTCTGGGTATAACCATAATACCACCAGGATGCTGTCCTGTAGTTCTTTTAATACCTGCCAGTGACGGCACCATACCTTCGATAAAAGCACTGCGGACAGACTGTCCCCGTCCTTCAAAATATTTTTTCACAAAGCCATAGGCAGTTTTCTCCGCCATGGTTCCCAGTGTTCCAGCCCGACATACATTATCCCTACCAAAAAGCTCCTCGGTATATTTATGTGCTCTAGGCTGATAATCACCGGAGAAGTTCAAATCAATATCAGGCACCTTATCTCCATGGAAGCCTAAAAAGACGGCAAAAGGGATTTCATGTCCATCCCTTATTAAAGGCTGTCCACACTGAGGACAATTTTTTTCTGGCAAATCAAAGCCTGAGCCTATACTGCCATCCTCAAAAAATTCTGTGTAATAACAGTGAGGACAACGGTAATGCGGCGCCAAGGGATTTACCTCCGTAATATCTAGCATAGTTGCTACAAAGGAAGAACCCACAGATCCCCTGGAGCCTACCATATAGCCATCGTCGTTAGATTTTTTAACTAACAAATGAGCAATATAGTATAGTACAGAAAAGCCATTACCAATAATAGAATCTAGCTCAAACTTTAAACGCTCCTCCACAAGAGCAGGCAGCTTCTCGCCATACCAAGCATGGGCTTTGGCATAGGACATTTCCTCCACCTTTTTTTCAGCTCCCGGAATAATAGGAGAATAGAGCTGATCTCTATCCGGTACAGGCTTAAATCGCTCTATCATATCATTAATCTTATTAGTATTTTCTACTACAACTTCATAGGCTCTCTCTTGACCTAAATATTGAAACTCGCTAAGCATTTCCTCCGTTGTACGGAAAAATAAAGGTGGCTGCTCCTCATCAGGATAACCAATACCTGCCTGTAATATTTTTCTGGTAAGGGCATCCTCCGGTCTTAAAAAGTGAGCATCACAGGTAGCAACAGTCAATTTCCCCAGCTTATCACCTAAAGCCAGAACCTGCTTATTCAGCTTGATTAAATCTTCTCTGGTTTTAATTTCCGGATAGGCGTCCATCTGAAGCAAAAAGCCATTATTGCCCAAGGGCTGAATTTCCAGATAATCATAGAACTCAGCAAGATCCTCTGTCACCTTGGGGTCATCTCCAGCTAAGATGCTTCTAAAAACCTCTCCTGCTGCACAGGCACTGCCTATAAAAAGACCCTGCCGATATTGGTTTATGAGCTCCCTAGTCAATCTTGGTCTTTTAGGCTTGCCTCCGAAATATTGCAAATGGGAAAGAGAAATTAATCTATAAAGATTTCTCAAGCCCTCAATATTTTTAGCCAGAATAATAATATGATTGCTTTTCTTGTCCTCTAGACTATGACAAAGATAGCCCTCCACACCAAAGATAAGCTTTAGGTCGCTTTTTTCTGCTGCATCATAGGCGAAGGGAAAGGCCTGCACCACACCATGGTCCGTAATAGCTAACGCCTTGTGCCCCCATTTAATGGCTGTTTTCACCAAGCCATCAATGGGGGTAACACCATCCATTTTGCTCATTTTCGTATGGCAATGAAGCTCCACTCTTTTTACCTGAGACTCATCTGTAACCGTTGTCCGCTCCAGTGTCATGATGCTCTTTACGGGCATCATGATCAGCTCTGAATTTTCGTACTTATCCACCATCACATTACCCTGGACTAAAAGCTGGGAACCAATGGGGATTTTCCCTTGGAAAGCACTGGCTTCACTTCTGTTTTTAGCCAGCTCATCATTATTTTTGCCCTCGCCAAAACGCAGTTTCACCATGATGCCATCAGTATCATCTTTAATCAACACTGTAACCATAACCGCAGCTGTTCTTAGCTCACGTACCTTAAAGCCTACCACAGTACCGGTTACCACTACATTATTTTCTTCCTCTACCTCCTCATTAAGAGGTCTGGGCTTCTTAGTAATTTTCCTACCCAGAATGACTCCCTTGGCTTTACCTTCCTCTGCTTGGCTGGACAAGCGTTTCACAGCTTCTATATATTCCGGACTTTGGCAGACATCAACCTGCTGCTCCACCGTGCTTTCCTGGAGAAGAAAAGCCGCTCTTGTCAATGCACAAGCTGCGGCCATTTTTTTCCCCAGGCTATCTAAAAAGAGTGTGCTGTCAGAGGAATTTCCTACCAGCTGGCAATGAATCCTCCAGCTATTATCCTCCGTATCAACCTCCACCTCTTCTACCTGCAATTTATCAATAAGTCCTTGCTCCTCAGGACCCAATTCCAAGGTTTTCATGAAGCTTTGAAATTTATCCTGCTGAGGCTTTAATCTATATTTTCCTGTCATCATACCTACTTCTCTCTACAACCTAGGCAACATTTTCTAGGGAAATAACTACATCCAAAGAATTTAGTCCGGCAATAACCTTATCCATATCCTCTTGCTTAGGCATTTTTAAATATAACTCTACAGCAATATTTTTCTGTACTGTATTATCCTTAATACCTAAGGTTCTGGTTTTAACATTATGCTTTTGCAAATAGTCCAGCACCTGAGTAACGCCATCTTGATTCTTCTTCACTACAACGCGAATATAACGTCTTTCCACCTTGCCGGATACGCCAAAGCGTTTTTCAAACTGATGAAAGGTGACTAAGGTAATCAGCATAATAACAGTGGCAAAAACAGAAACAGCAAGCATGCCTGCACCAATAGCCAGACCTATGGCTGCTACCATCCAAAGGCTGGCAGCAGTAGTTAAGCCTCTTACGGTGAGACCCTCATGCAAAATAGTACCGGCACCTAAAAAGCCTATACCGCTGACTACCTGAGCTGCAATACGTGAACCATCATAGCCTACACCACTATTTTGCAAACCATAGGCCGAAACAAGCATAATGAGAGTAGAGCCAGTGCAGACCAAAATATGCGTTCTCAGTCCTGCCGGTCTATCGCCGCTGCCTCTTTCCATACCTACTAGTCCGCCTAACAAGGCAGCTAAGCATAAACGTAAAATCATCTCTATAGTCATTCTATCCAGCATTCAGATCACACCTTCCCTTTACTATAAGGTTTTAGCCAGTAAATCCCTAAGGCTAGCTACATAATCACCTGTAACATCTACCATTACAACTTCACCTGTAGCCCTTATTTTCACTTCAATTTTTCCTTCTGCCAAGGTTTTTGGTCCAACCACCACTCTTAGAGGGTAGCCAATTAAATCAGCATCCTTAAATTTCACTCCTGCTCTTTCATTTCTATCATCAATAATGGTTTCCAGCCCTGCCTTATTTAAAGCTGTGTAAATTTCTTCTGCCTTATTGGTACTCTCCTCATCCTTAGTATTAACAGGCAGCACCACAATTTCATAAGGAGCTAAAGCCTTGGGCCAAATAATACCGTTCTCATCATTATGCTGCTCGATAGTAGCCGCTAAGGTGCGTCCCACACCAATACCATAGCAACCCATAACCATAGGCTGCTCCTTACCATTAGCATCTAAATAAGTAGCCTTCAAGGTCTTACTATACTTAGTGAACAGCTTGAAAACCTGTCCTACCTCTGTACCTCTTGCAGTTGCTAAGGCTCCCCCACAATGAGGGCAGGGATCTCCGGCCTTAGCTAAACGAATATCTGCCACAAAGGTAGATTTAAAATCACGCTCAGGATTAGAATTAATATAGTGATACCCTTCTTCATTGGCACCGCAGCAAATATTATGCATCTGCATGACGCTTGCATCAATAACGATAATAACCTTTTCCGGATTAAGACCAACAGGTCCCATGTATCCGCCTACAGTACCTGCAGCAGATAATATTTCTGGAGGAGCCATTTGTACCTCTT
>CAZTGQ010000168.1:0-858 GCA_964613345.1 uncultured Acidaminococcales bacterium
CTACCGCTATTGCATAAGCCTTTTCCACGGCCTGAGAAAAAGAATCTACCAGATAAATATTCTTAACTCCTGCTTTTTGAGCCGCCGCCATAAATCTCTCTTTGGCCTCTCCCAGCAAAATTAAGGCATCTGTTTTTTCTCTAACTAACTCCATCATTTCCCCTAGGTCCGTCATTTTATCATGACCGCCTGCCAAAAGGATAATATGTCCGTCAGGAAAAGCTTCCAGAGCCTTAATGGCAGAATCAGTATTGGTAGCCTTGGAATCATTATAATAGGGAATACCCTTGACGGTTTTAATATATTCTAGGCGATGCTCCACGCCCTGAAAGCTGCGTAAAACCTTAGCCATATTTTCCACCCTAACTCCGGCAAAATAAGCACAGGCAATGGCACCTAAGGCATTTTGTTCATTATGAGCGCCAAAAATCTTCATTTCCTCCACGGAACATACTACCTGCTTTTTGCCATCTAGTTTAATAACAAAATTACCCTTTTCCAAACACACTCCTTCAGGTAAATTCTCCTTACAGCTAATGAAACAAACCCTGCCCTTAGCTTTAGCAGCAAAGGCTTTTACCACAGGATCATCTGCATTTAAAATCAGTACATCCTCCTTAGTCTGGTGAGCAAATATATTAGCCTTAGCGGCAATATAATTTTCCAAGGAACCGTGTCTCTCCACATGATCCGGAGTTATATTTAAAATAAGAGCAATATGTACTCTAAGACTGGTAATACCTTCTAACTGAAAGCTGGATAATTCTGCTGCCACGAAGGATTGCTCATTAAGCTCCTCCACCTCTTTAGTAAGAGCGTAGCCAATGTTACCCCCTACAGCAGTTTTCACCGGCAAGG
>CAZTGQ010000168.1:868-4413 GCA_964613345.1 uncultured Acidaminococcales bacterium
TGCTTCGAGGAGTTCGACGACGATTTTTGTGGTGGTGGTTTTGCCGTTAGTGCCTGTGACCCCAACCCATTTCCCCTGGTAGATGCGTCCTGCTTGCTCTACCTCACCAATTATCTCCACCCCTAGTTCTCTCGCCTTTTGTGCTGTAGCTGTAGTAGGCGGAATACCGGGAGAGATTATCATATATTGAGACCTTTGTAAATATGGTGTAGGGTCCTCCTGACAAACAGCTCGTCCCCCACTTGCTAGGAGTAGCTCTTCCAGCTCTTGAGGAACACTCTTTGCCTCATCATTATATAAAATAACAGCCTTTTTTCCCTTGGCCAAAACCTGGGCTACACCTTGACCGCTAATACCTGCGCCATAAACAAAAATATAGGGCTTCACCTGCATGCTATCACCTCATTACTTTAAAACATATAAGAACGCTCCTACTAGACTGGTAAAACAGCTAGCCAAAGCAAAACGCCAAACAACCTGAGTCTCCTTTAAGCCACCTAACTCGTAATGATGATGTAAGGGAGCCATTCTGAAAATTCTCTTGCCCTTGGTATACTTGAAATAAGCCACCTGAAGCATGACAGAAAGTGCCTCAGCTACATAAACCGCACCGATAAGCACTAAAAGAAGCTCTGTATTAGTTAAAAGAGCAAGGCCCGCCACCCCGCCACCTAAGGCTAAGGAACCGGTATCGCCCATAAAAACCTTAGCAGGATAATGATTAAACAACAAAAAGCCTAGCACTGCGCCTGTAATCGTCAGAGCGAAAACTCCTACTAGATTTTGTACATTGTAATAAGCTATAAAAGCAAAGGCCAGCGTCACCGGAACCGTAACCCAAGAAGCCAAGCCATCCAATCCGTCTGTAAGATTAACTGCATTAGTAGTTCCTACTAAAAGCAAAATAGCGAACAAATAATACCAAATTCCCAGATCAACAAAGGTGTTAAATCCGGGAACCCATAGATGGGTAGTATTAGCCTCCACATCACCTGGATGGATCAGGTAAACTACCGCTACCAATATTTGCAGGGCCAATTTCTGCTTAGAAGTAAGGCCTAAATTTCGGTGAAAAATTATTTTAATGCTATCATCTATAAAGCCAATCATGCCATAGCCCAAAAGTAGCCATAGGGCCACACCTAAACGAGGAGTGATGGAGCACCATAAAAACGTGCTGAGAACGATGGCAAAGAGCATGATAATTCCACCCATGGTGGGTGTACCATTTTTCTTTAAATGGGCCTGCGGTCCGCACTCCCTCACGCTTTGAGCAAAATGCCATTTTTTTAATCCCCGTATAATAGCCGGTCCTGTCACTGCTGCTGCCGCAAGTGAAGTACCAAAAGCCCATAAACCGGTTAAATCCATTTTTGACCTTCTCCTTGAAAAGCTAAAGTAATTACCTTATCTACTTCCATAGAATGGGAACCCTTAAATAAAATTACATCCTCTGGCTGCATTATTTTTTGCAGGATTAAAGCAGCCTCTTTTTTGTCAGCAACATGATGAGTTTTAACACCCAAGGCACCTGCTGCAGTGCTAATAGCCTGAGCTTCCTTTCCATAGGTAATAAGCTCGGCCACCTTAGCCTTTGCTGCATAACTACCAACACGCCTGTGTGCCTCATGAGAGGTGGCCCCTAATTCCAGCATATCAGCCAAAACAGCTACGGCTCTGCCCTTACCCTTAGCAGCAACGACCTTTTCCAAGGTACTAAACGCCGCCGCCATAGAAGCAGGACTAGCATTATAAGCATCATTAATAATAGTATAGGCACCGTAATGCTCTATTTCCTGTCTTTTCTCTGTCATCACAATTTGGCTGAGGCTGGCGCTAATCTCATCATCCTCCACACCATAAAGCTCTGCCACAGAAATAGCCGCCAAAGCGTTCATAACGTTATGCTCTCCAATAAGGGGCATAGCTACATCTTGTGTTAACCCTGTAAGCTGACTAAAATAGGAAAAAGTAGTTCCTTCACCACTTAAGTCAACCTTTGTAGCGTGAATATCGCTACCGGCTATTATACCATATGTAGTTATTTTTGCACCAGTACACATTTTCATAATATAGGGGTCATCGGCATTTAAAACAGCATTATTATGACAGGTTAAATTCTCTAGGATTTCACTTTTAGCCTTGGCAATATTTTCCATGCTGCCCAAAAGCTCCATGTGAGTTTCCCCTACATTAGTAATAACCACAGTATCGGGCTGAGCTAAATCCTTCAAGGCCTTAATTTGTCCAAAGCCACGCATACCCATTTCCACTACGGCTACGTCCGTATCGGGCTTAATGGTTAAAAGAGTTTTAGGCAGACCAATTTCGTTATTAAAATTAGCCTGCGTCTTAATCACATTATATTTGGAAGCCAAACAGGCAGCAATAAGATCCTTGGTAGAGGTTTTACCATTAGAGCCTGTAATAGCCACAACCTTCACCCTAGGCATACTTAGGCGATAAGCCTTGGCAATGGCCTGATAAGCATTTAAGGTATCCTTGACCACAATGACCTTATCCTCAGGAAGATTAGTTCCATTTTCCACCAATACAGCAGCTGCTCCCAGCTCTAGAGCTCTGGTACAATAAGCATGACCATCGAACCGTTCTCCCTTTAGGGCCACGAAAAGCTCTCCTGCCTTCACAGCTCTGGAGTCCGTGGTAATATCGGAAAACTCACCTATGTTTTTCAGTTTAGTTTGGCCTTGAGTAGCCTTTAGTACCAGCTCTAGGGATAGCATCTTATTTCTCCTTAGCAAAATATTCTTTTACTACTTCGCAATCATCAAAATGAATCGTTTCGTTACCTAGGATTTGATAGTTTTCATGGCCCTTGCCGGCAATCATGATCACATCATCATCCTTGGCTTGACTGAGGGCAAACCAAATAGCTTCCTTGCGGTCAGTAATTTTATAGAGCTTCTTATGCGCAGGCGCTCCTGCCAAGCCCTTTTCAATATCCGCAATAATGGTTTCGGGATCCTCACTACGAGGATTATCCGAGGTAACTACTAAATTATCCGCTATTTCCAAAGCAATACGCCCCATAATAGGACGCTTCTTCGCATCTCTGTCTCCGCCACAGCCAAATACCACCCACAATCTGCCCTTGGTAATAAGACGGGCAGTAGCTAAAACATTATCCAGTCCATCCGGTGTGTGAGCATAATCCACAATAACAGTAAAGGGCTGTCCTGCTTTCACTAATTGAAATCTTCCCGGCACTCCACTGAAGCCATCTAACACATCTGTAATAACCTTCAGCGGTAATTTTTCTGCCAAGCAAATAGCTACTGCAGTCATAACATTGTACACATTAAATTCCCCTGTAATATGCAGCAGCAAATTCATTTCCCCCACTGGGGTATGCAAATGCAGCTCCATATGAGAGGCTTCCACCTTAAAGCTTAAGGGGTAAATATTATTACTTGCCCCTTTACCATAGGTGATAACAGAAGCCTTAGTTCTATCCTTTATTATTTGAGAGCTATGGTCATCCATATTAAAGATAGCCGTTTTGCCGGTTTTCTTGTTCTCCTTCA
>CAZTGQ010000169.1:0-4359 GCA_964613345.1 uncultured Acidaminococcales bacterium
TTAGGCGTAATACCATGAAGTTTATTGTATTCCTCCTGCTTAGCTCTACGTCTATTAGTCTCGTCTATGGCTCTAGACATTGAACCTGTAATGACATCAGCATACATAATAACCCTACCATGAGCATTACGCGCTGCTCTGCCAATAGTTTGTATCATAGCTGTATCACTACGTAAAAAGCCCTCTTTATCCGCATCTAAAATAGCTATTAAAGAAACCTCCGGTAAATCCAGTCCCTCCCGGAGAAGATTAATACCCACTAGAACATCAAAAAGTCCTGCCCTTAAATCATGGATAATTTCTGCTCTTTCAATGGTTACAATATCAGAATGAAGATAGCGCACCTTCACACCGGCAGTAGTTAAATACTCGGTCAAATCCTCTGCCATTTTTTTAGTTAGGGTAGTTATGAGAGTTCTTTCTCCCTGAGCAGTTACCTTATGTATTTCACCTAAGAGATCGTCTATCTGTCCCTTAATAGGTCTTATTTCTATTTGTGGATCCAAAAGTCCTGTAGGCCTGATAATTTGCTCCACCACCTGCTGAGCTTCCTTCATTTCATAGTCTGCTGGTGTAGCAGAAACATATATGATTTGACCTCTTTGACTTTGAAATTCCTCAAAGGTTAGTGGTCTATTATCAATAGCAGAAGGAAGTCTGAACCCATAATCCACCAGCATGTTTTTCCTAGACCTATCTCCGGCAAACATAGCTCTGATTTGTGGCAAGGTAACATGGCTTTCATCTATGACGGTGAGAAAATCCTCAGGGAAATAGTTTACCAAGGTAAAGGGTGGTTCTCCTGGATTTCTGGCGGTCAAATGACGGGAATAATTTTCAATACCACTGCAATAGCCCATTTCTTCCATCATTTCTAAATCATACTTTGTTCTTTGACCGAGACGTTCAGCCTCTAAGAGCTTACCCTTGCTCTGCAGTTCTGCCAGACGCACCTCAAGCTCCGCTTTAATATCCTTCATGGCTCTTTCTAAATTTTCTCTACCGGTAACATAATGAGAAGCAGGAAATATAGCTGCATGAGTTCTTTTAGCTAAGATCTCTCCTGTCAGCACTTCTATTTCGGTAATACTTTCTACCTCGTCCCCAAATAACTCAATTCTGATCCCTTTTTCATTATAACTGGCAGGGATAACCTCGATGACGTCACCTCTCACCCTGAAGGTGCCTCTTTCAAAAGCTAAATCATTTCGCTTATATTGGATTTCTACCAATTTTTGTAAAATTTCCTGCCTACCTATTTCCTGCCCCACTCGTAAGGAAAGCACCATATCATAATAATCCTTAGGTGCTCCTAAGCCATAAATACAAGAAACACTGGCTACAATAATCACGTCCCGCCGCTCAAAAAGCGCAGAGGTAGCAGAATGGCGAAGCTTATCTATTTCATCGTTAATAGAAGAATCCTTTTCAATATAAGTGTCCGTAGCAGGAATATAGGCCTCCGGTTGATAATAATCGTAGTAAGAGACAAAATATTCTACGGCATTTTCTGGAAAGAATTCTTTTAATTCGCTGGCTAGCTGTGCTGCCAAGGTTTTATTATGAGCAATGACCAAGGTCGGTCTCTGCACTTTATTAATAACCTGTGCTATGGTATAGGTCTTACCTGTACCTGTAGCACCCAAAAGCACCTGTGTGGCAAGTCCCTGCTCTAAACCTGCAGTTAACTCCCTAATAGCCTCAGGCTGGTCTCCTGCCGGTTCAAAGGGAGCCTTGAGTTTAAAATTCATAATTTTCTCCCATGTCCTTCTCTAATATATCTTAATAATTATAACACATTTTGAATTTAAAACAGCAAATGTGCTATAATAGTAAAGATATAATTGAAGGAGGAAACTATGCATAATATTATCCGTGCCCTCTGGGTAGCCATGCTCCTGGTGAGTTTAAAGGCCCTTCCCTCTCTGGCGGCACCAAGCATTATTTATATTCCCCTAGATAATCGTCCTGTTTGTCTAGATTATGTGCAGCAAACAGCTACAGCAGCTGGTTATGACTTAACCGTACCGCCTTTAAAGCTAATTTCTAATCATAAAAACAGTGGAGATATGGACGGTCTCTGGCGCTGGCTAGAAGCTCAAGCACCAAGGGCTAAGGCAGCAATTATTTCCACTGATAGTCTAAATTACGGTGGCCTTGTGGCCTCTCGTCGCCATGAACATACGGAACGTTTTCTCAAGCGTAAAATAGAACGACTTAAGGTCCTGCACGAAACTAATCCCAGTCTTAAGCTTTATGGTTACTCTACGATTATGCGCACTCCCAGAGAAAGCATTGGCAAGGTAGAACCTGACTACTATCAATATTTCGGTCCTAAAATTTTCCGTTTGACTCAGCTAGTGGATAAAGAAGATATGACAAAGCTTAACAATACAGAAGCTCAAGAAACATAAGAATTAGAATAGTATATTCATGAGGATTTGCTGCATGATTGGAATAGAAGACGGTCTGTTAATTACAAAACCAATGAACGCTTGATTTCACTCTGCAAGGATAAGCTTTTTCATTATCTAGCAGTGGGCAAGGACGATGATGCTCCCCTTTCCCAGACTCACATGGAGGCCCGTCATCTGGAACATTTTGCCGGTGGACTAACCTCTAATCGTTTTCAGGTAATACCTGGTGTGGACCAATTAGGTCTTCTTTTGGTGACTAGAGCTATTAATGAGTTAAGCGGAGAAAGTCCCAAAATATATGTCTCCTACGCTCCCGGTAAGGGTGGAAGCACCATTCCCCTTTATTCTGACGAAAGTGTGACCACCTCCGTAACTAAACAAATCACTGCTAGCGGAGGAAAGAAAATAAATACTCCCCAGCAAGCCAATTTAATTCTAGCAATAAATACTCCCGAAAATGGTATTTGTCAGGATTCTACCTCTAACGAAAATGCACCCTATGCTTCTTCTGCCAATAAAAAATTTGTTGCAGCTCTGTCCACCATGACAAAACGCCACCCCGTGGCTCTAGCAGATATTTCCTACGCTAACGGCAGCGATAATGGTTTTATGTACCAACTGGAAAAGAAAAATCTTCTGGATGATTTTGTAGCTTACTCCGGCTGGAATACCGCTGATAATAGTATTGGCTATGCCTTAGCTCAAGGACAACTCAGTCAAAAAATGTCCTTTAAGGACAGAGAAAAATTACTAAAGATTCGCTATCTAGATGATTGGCTTTATCAAGCTAATATTAGATATCGAGTAGCTCTAGCTATTGATAAACAGGATTTTAAATTAAAATATGATTTAGGAAAATATTATAATAAAGTTCTAGGTGCTACCAACGTATTATTTGCGAAATATATACAGGATGAACCCTATTTAAAAGGAACAGATTATATGATAGAATTTCCTTGGAACAGGCTTTTTGAAATCAATCCCATTCTAAACTAATAAAGGAGAAAAAATATGGCTAAGGACAGCTCTTTTGATGTAGTATCCCAAATCGATATGCAGGAAATGGATAATGCCCTCAATCAAACTCGTAAGGAAATTTCTCAACGCTATGACTTTCGCGGTTCTACAGCAGAAATTGAATTAGTGGACGGAGATTTGAAGCTAGCAGCCGAGGATGAATACAAGCTAGGAGCTATTTTAGATATGCTTCGTCAGCGTATGGCTAAAAGAGATTTACCGCTGCGTTGTTTGGACCCCGGGAAAATTGAAAATGCTTCTAAGGGTACGGTGAGGCAAATAGTCAAGCTTAAACAGGGCATTGCTAAGGAAGCAGCTAAAAATATTGTAGCAGACATAAAAAAATCCAAGCTAAAGGTTACTACGCAACAGCAGGATGACCAAATCAGAGTAACCGGTGCCAAAAAGGATGATTTACAAGCTGTTATTCAATTGCTCAAGGCAGGAGATTACGGCATTGATTTGCAATTTATCAACATGCGCTAAAATAATTTTACACGCAACGTTAAGAGCCATGAGCAAATGCTCATGGCTCTTATCTTATTTATGGTTTATGTATTTAATGCCGTCCCTTTTGGGGTACTAGCTTTAAATCTGCGGTCTGTTTTCCATTTCATTAACCAACCGTCTCATAGCATATTTAATAACACGCTCCGGTTTTTCATCCATACCAATTTCCTTAGTGGACACATCCCTTAAGCTTTTTTTCAGCAGCTTATCCTGATCAACTCTATACACATATAAATCAGCTGACGTATATGTACGCACATAGGTCTCCGGTCCATCATGCCAATGCCACATGCCCTGAATTATGTGCTGGTCCATACGATGAATAAGCATCAGCGTAACTACCGCCACATCATTTTCCTGAGCTAGCTGGGCAAAAAAATCCTTGGGCAATTTATCCGGTCTGGCATTAATACGA
>CAZTGQ010000170.1:0-4329 GCA_964613345.1 uncultured Acidaminococcales bacterium
ATCGTTATGGAGAGGAAAAATATCGTCAGTTGGGACTTGCCATACCGGGAGAAGGCTTTCAAATACCCAGCGAGGAAAAGATGCTGGCATGGCGGAAACTTGCTTGCAATTTAGGATTGAATATGGTATCGTTCAAGTGAGATTTCAAAGTTAAGTGAAGACAGGAAAGACGGTCTTGCTTTAACTTATGTAAGGAGTTTACCTTGATGGGACCAACTATTGATAATTTAAGTCAAATTATTGCAACGAATTTTAGAAAGCTACGTAAGCAAAGAGGATTAACTTTGGATGAAGTGGCAGAAGCCACCGGTGTTAGTAAAAGTATGTTAGGACAAATTGAGAGAGAGGAATGTGGTTTATCTGTAGCTACTCTCTGGAAAATTAGCAATGGTCTTAGGATTTCTTTTACCTCTCTCATGACGGAGGATAAGAAAAAAGCGGAAATCGTGGATAATAAAGCTGTTACGCCGTTGAATAGTGAACAGCCTGGTTTTCGTCTTTATCCTGTTTTTCCTGTGAATAATGATAGGAATTTTGAGTTAATCTATCTGGAGTTAGACCCGGGAGCATCTTCTCTTTCCGAACCACATGAAAGTGGGACCGAGGAATTTGTTTTAGTATATGAAGGAACTTTGGATTTGTTGGTGGGCAGCGAAAAATATAAGGTGCCTGGCGGACATTCTATTCGTTATAAGGCAGATCAATTGCATTGCTACGCTAATCATGGCACGTCAATGACTAAGCTTTATATGATTATTTGTTACTCTCATTAGATTTTTAGGCAAAAATAAACCGTAGTAATCGACTAAGGTCGGTTATTACGGTTTATTTGTAGTGGTGTAGGATGTTTAACAAAAGGCTTTAAATATTAATAAAATCCGGGGTGGAGAGATACCGTTCCCCACTATCCGGCAGAAAGGCTACAATGGTTTTGCCTTTGTTTACAGGACGTTTTGCTAACTGGGTGGCGGCGTAAAGGGCTGCACCGGAGGAAATACCAACGAGCACTCCTTCTAAAGCAGCTAGCTGATGGACGGTATTATAAGCCTCCTGGGTTTTTACAGGGAAAATTTCATCATAAATTGTTCTGTTTAAAGTAGCAGGCACAAAATTAGCACCAATACCTTGGATTTTGTGAGGGCCGGCTTGACCGGTAGAAAGCAGAGGAGAGTCAAAGGGCTCCACGGCAACCACTTGCACAGAGGATTTTTGGCTTTTGAGATATTTGCCCGTGCCCGAGAGCGTTCCGCCTGTGCCTACTCCTGCTACGAAAATATCCACTGCTCCGTCGGTATCTTGATAAATTTCAGGCCCGGTGGTTTTTTCGTGGGCTCGTGGATTGGCAGGATTAGTAAATTGACCGGGAATAAAGCTATGGGGAGTTTGAGCGGCTAGCTCTTGGGCTTTGTCCACAGCACCTTGCATACCCAGCTTTCCCGGTGTGAGAATTAGCTTAGCACCGTAAGCGCGCATAAGCTTCTGCCTTTCTACGCTCATAGTCTCCGGCATGGTGAAAATCGCTTGATAGCCCTTGGCAGCGGCTGCTGCAGCTAGTCCAATACCTGTATTACCGCTGGTAGGTTCAATGATGACGGAATCATTTGTTAGGAGTCCTTTGGCTTCTGCATCTTCCAGCATGGCTTTAGCGATTCTGTCCTTAGAGCTGCCGGCAGGATTAAAATAGTCTAGCTTTAACAAAAGAGTAGCCTCCAGCTTCTCCTTTTCACTATAACGAGCAATTTCCAGAAGGGGAGTTTTGCCGATTAAATCTGTTAAATTTTTATAAATGTTAGTCATGATAGTACTTCCTTTCGCTCTTAAGCTGTATGTATTTTGTATTTTTCCTTACTTTTTACTTCTGCCCGCAGGGCACGAACCTCTTGCTGTAAAGCTTTAATTTGTTCTTCAATAGGGTCCGGTAAATTTTGATGATTTAAATCAATATCTTCTTCTGTATGGGGATGGTTAGTAAAATGCTTACTCTTTATTACTTGTCCGGGAATGCCAACCACAGTAGCATCTGCCGGTACTTCCTTTAGTACCACGGAGCCGGCGCCTATTTTGGCGTTTTCCCCTACGGTAAAGGAACCAAGAACCTTAGCCCCACAGGCCACTACTACATAATCCTTTAATGTAGGGTGGCGCTTGCCTGTTTCCTTGCCTGTGCCGCCTAGGGTCACCCCTTGATAAAGCGTGACATTGTTGCCGATTACGGTGGTTTCTCCGATGACAATACCCATACCATGGTCAATGAAAAGACCTTGGCCGATGGTAGCACCGGGATGAATTTCAATACCGGTAAGACCTCTACAGACAGTAGAAATAAATCTGGCCAGAGTGTAATATTTCTTTGTGTAAAAATAATGGGCGAGACGGTGACCCCAAATAGCGTGGAGACCTGAATAGCAAAGCATAATTTCTAAAGTGTTTTTGGCAGCAGGGTCTCTGTCCTTGACTACCCGTAAATCATTTTTCATTTCCTTCAGCATGATATTCCTCCTATAAATAAAAAAATACGACTAGAACAGAGACTAGTCGTAGAAATAAAAAAACCATTGTCTCTGCAGAGACAATGGTTATAGTTCCACTCTGTTATGCAATCAGTGCTTCCACACTTTTACCTGATAACGGTGGCATTCCGTACTGACCTACTGGGCTTCAATCAGTCTGCTCCCGAAGGCATTCCCTTTAAATAGCATTTCTTAGTGAGCTTTCAGCCGAGGACTCACGTCTCTGTAGAAGCTGGTTTAAAGGTACTTGTTTCGGTCTTAGCCTTTACAATATTTGCTTATTACAATACTGCTTTTTCAAAGACTTGTCAACTGCTTTTTATAATTTAACTAAAAACGAGGCCTTCCCACTAAGTCAGGAATACCTCGTTTAACTTTTGGCATTTTAATTGGAGCGGGTGGGGGGAATCGAACCCCTCTCTCAAGCTTGGGAAGCTTGCATTCTACCGATGAACTACACCCGCATAGAATACCTAGATATCATAGCATAAACTTATTATTTTGGCAATTTTTTTGACCTTTATGAGATGGGGCCTTAGGTCAACAAATCCCCTTAATTGTCAAGAATTGTCTTTTACCTAAGGGGAGGCTACAATAGTACCAGAGGTGAGTAATATGCAGCTTTATGGTTGGCAAAAATTGACACTTTTAGATTATCCGGGCAAGGTGGCAACCACGGTTTTTACAGGTGGTTGTAATTTTTGCTGTCCTTTTTGTCATAATGCTTCTTTGGTGACTCATTTGTCCCCTGAACCAAATCTCAGTCAGGAGGAATTCTTTGCCTTTTTGCATAAAAGGCAGGGTGTGCTGGATGGAGTCTGTATTTCAGGTGGAGAGCCACTTCTGCAGGATAATTTGCGGCCATTTATGGTTAAGATTAAGGAGTTGGGTTATGCCTTAAAATTGGATACTAATGGTAGCTTTCCTCAGAAATTAAAGCAGTTGGTGACAGAGGGGTTAGTTGATTATGTGGCCATGGATATTAAAAACTCCAAGGAGCGTTATGCCTTAACCTGCGGCCTTCAAGAAGCACCACTGGCGGCAGTGGAGGAAAGTGTGGAGTTCTTGCAACAGGGAAGGGTGCCCTATGAGCTACGCACCACTGTGGTGAGAGAGCTGCACCGTAAGGAAGATTTTGCAGCTATTGGTCAATGGTTAGCTTCCGATGCACCTTATTTTTTGCAGGGCTTTGTAGATTCCGGAGATTTGATTGAAGAACGGTTCACCGCATATTCCAAGGAGGAAATGCAGGAATTTATAGATATTCTGCGGAAAACCATGTTTCATGTAACATTACGGGGAATATAGAAAAGAATGTACCACAATATATAGAAAAGATTAGAAACGCAAATCAATATATTGTGCTTTTTTCTTGACAGACGGTTATTTTGTTATATAATTAAAGATACACCAATAAACGGGGGAGATGTGAACATGTATAGAGTAACGAAAAGAGACGGACAAGTTGTAGAATTCAACCTGAGCAAAATTAGTGCAGCCATTCAAAAGGCTTTCGTCTCTGTACAGAGACAGTATAACCAGGATATTATTGATTTGCTGGCCTTGAAGGTAACGGCAGATTATGAAAAGAAAATTAAAAATGATTTAGTCACAGTTGAAGATATTCAAGATAGCGTAGAGAATGTCCTCATTACTACTGACTATGCAGATGTGGCGAAGAGTTACATTCTCTATAGAAAGCAACGAGAAAAAATCAGAAATATGAAATCCACTATTCTTGATTACAAGGATGTGGTGAATAGCTACGTTAAGGTTATGGATTGGCGTGTGAAGGAAAATTCCACCGTAACCTATTCTG
>CAZTGQ010000171.1:0-4289 GCA_964613345.1 uncultured Acidaminococcales bacterium
CGCATCTGTCCACCGGATAGCTGAAACGGAGATCTTGTACCAAAGGTGTCTACCTCAAGACCCACAAATTCCATAGCTCTATGCACAGCAGCAGCAATTTCCCCCTCACTTTTCCCTTGATTTTTAGGCCCAAAGGCAATATCTTCGTAAATTGTTTCCGCGAAAAGCTGATGCTCAGGATACTGGAAAACCATGCCTACTTTTTGCTTAGCCTTTTTAGCTTCTGTAGTTTTACCATTGATATCTACACCATCAACTAAAACCTCACCCTCACTAGGTGCCAAAAGTCCTTTAATCACCTCTGCCAAGGTGGATTTACCACTGCCTGTTTGTCCTATAATGGCCACAAATTCACCCTTGTCCAGGGTTAGGTTTACCTTCTCTAAGGCCTGACTGGCAAAGGGCGTATTAGGTGTATAGGTATAATTAATATTTTTTATTTCGATGGACATAAAGCAGCCTCCAATTCCTCTTGGCTCACAATATTCTCTGGTAAGCTATGGCCGCTTTTTTGGAGATCATAGGCTATTTCCGCTGCCAAAGGTACTTCTAATCCCAATTTTTTTAAAACCTGGACCTGACTAAAGACCTCCTTAGCTGAACCACTAAGAACAATTTTGCCTTCTGACATGGCAATTACTCTATCAGCTAAAATAGCCTCTTCCATTTTGTGGGTAATATATACAATAGTAATTTTTTTCGTCTTGTTGAGTTTTAAAACAGTCTCCACAATTTCCTTCCGCCCCAAAGGATCAAGCATAGCTGTGGGTTCGTCAAAGACAATGCACTTAGGCTCTAAAGCTAAAATACCGGCAATGGCTACTCTCTGTTTTTGTCCGCCGGACAAACGATAGGGAGCATGCTTTTTATAGGCTAGCATATCCACTGCACTCAAAGCCTTCTCTACTCGTGAAGATATTTGAGCAGAAGGTACACCAATATTTTCTAAACCAAAGGCCACATCCTCTTCTACCACCGCTGCCACAATCTGGTTATCAGGGTTTTGAAAGACCATACCAACCTGTTGGCGAATAGTCCAAAGCTGATCCTCCTCACTAGTAGCTAAACCAGCCACCGTACAGCTACCCTGGGTAGGCAACAATAGGCCATTCAAGTGCTTAGCTAAAGTTGATTTACCACTACCATTAGATCCAATGATAGCCAAAAACTCTCCCTGAGCAATATCTAGGTTAATGCCACTTAAAGCAAGCACCTTATTATTCTGTCCATCTATATAAGTATGTTCCAAATTTTTAACACTAATTAAGGGTTCCATAAACGCCTCCATGAACCTTTATTATATATGCTGTTAGTCCACTCCGTCAAATCAGCTGGTTTACCTAAATTTGTTTTTTCCCCTGTGCACTTAACCCTTGCCTATGCTATAATGACTTGTGATAATGATTAAATATAAAAGGAGAGATGACCATGATTAACAAAGACCGTCTACTTAGCAATTTTCTGGCCTATATCCAAATTGACAGTGAATCAAGAAATGAAAAGGCTATGGGTGAACGTCTTGTAGCGGACCTCAAGGCTTTAGGACTGACCGTACATACTGATGAGGCTGGTAAAGCCTTTAATTCCAACGGATTTAATGTATACGCTAGACTAGAAGGCACTTTGCCTGGAGAGCCCTTAATTTACTCTTCCCACATGGATACCGTCGTTCCCGGCAATGGTGTAAAGCCTCAAATCAAAGATGGCGTTATTTACTCTGACGGGACTACTATTTTAGGTGGCGATGATAAATCCGGTATTGCCGGTATTATGGAAGCCTTAACCGTCATCAAGGAAAAAAATCTTCCCTGCCATACTACCGAGGTTTCCTTCTCCATTGGCGAAGAAATTGGCATGATGGGCGTTAAAAACATTGACTTTAGCTGGTTTAAGGCTAAAAAAGCTGTTGTTTTGGACCACGGCGGAGAAATAGGTGGAATTGTTAACCAAGGCCCCGGTCAATTAAAATTACATGCTGTTATTCACGGCCGCAGTGCACATGCCGGTCTTGCTCCGGAAAAAGGCATTAACGCCATTCAAGTGGCTGCTAAGGGCATTGCTAATATGAACCTACTCCGTATTGATGAAGAAACTACCTGCAATATTGGTAGCTTCATCGCAGAAGGACCTACTAATATTGTTGCTCCTAAGGCAGAAATCATGGCTGAAATCAGAAGCCGCAATTTAGATAAGCTCAATGCTCAGGCTAAGCACATGGAGGATTGTCTAAAGTCTGCTTGCGCTGAAGCAGGTGCTACTCTAGACTGTACACTGACCACCAACTATGTCAGCTTTAACCTTCCTAAGGAAGATCCTCTGATTAAGCGTGTTTCCAAGGTTTATGAATCCATGGGTCTTCCTGTAGTAATTGAAGCAGGCGGCGGTGGCAGTGATGCCAATGTTTACGCTCTCCATGGAATCACTCCTATCGTGCTTTCTACCGGCATGACTAATGTACATACCACCAATGAATCTATTAAAATTAAGGACTTAGAGCTTACAGCAGAATATGCTTTAAAGCTTATGACCATGGAAGAATAATAGATTAAGAAAACACAGTTGCCTTTGCGCAGCATACAAAAGGGCAGTACCTCGAAAATGAGGTACTGCCTTAATTTTTTGTTGGTGGAACTAACTGGATTCGAACCAGTGACCCCCACGATGTCAACGTGGTACTCTAACCAACTGAGCTATAGTTCCATAAGAATGTATTCATTTTACCTTATTTATGCTAAAATGAACATACCCAAAATATACTTTTTGGTGATAGCGTTTTTTTAAGAAAGGAAGGACTTACTATGACACTATCCTATCAGCTAGACGATGGTCACGGAGATTACGGCAAAAGCTATGATCAGCACTATGAAGTGGATTATGCGGACTACTCCACCGATCACAAAGACAACAACTTTCGCAACTACGAAAAGAAAGTCCCTAAAACCAAAAAAGAACAGATCGACAATATCTTAAAGCACTACGAATAAGGAGAATATTATGAAAAAAGTTTTCTTACTTTTCGCTTTCGCCCTTATCCTTTACGGTGCTATTAGCGGTGATTTTGCCGGTGTTTGGCAAAAAGCAACTTTTATTTGTTTGGAGTGTGTAGGAATTGGCTAAGCGCAGCATTATACAAGCATTAACCTCTCTGGTCTATAATGCCCATCTTGCCGGTTTTTTTACCGGTAGTATTTGGCAAGGTAAAAGCAAAGGCCTTTGTGTGCCTGGCCTAAATTGTTACTCCTGCCCAGGTGCCTTAGGAGCATGCCCGATAGGAGCCTTACAAAGCTCTCTAGCAGGCACAATTCTGCGCTTTCCTTTTTATGTTTTAGGTATGCTTATACTTTTTGGACTTCTGCTAGGTAGACGAATTTGCGGTTGGTTCTGTCCTTTTGGGTTCTTACAGGATCTTTTATATAATCTTCCCACCCCTAAATACCACAAAAATAACCATACCCGACTTCTCAGCAAAGCCAAATATTTCCTCGGACTTCTTTTCGTTATAATTCTACCCTTAGCCTACTACTTTGTTACAGGCATCGGTTCCCCCACCTTTTGTAAATTTATCTGCCCAGCCGGCACCCTAGAGGCAGGGTGGACCTTGCCACTTTTGAATGCCAATTTACGCAGTAGTCTAGGAGTTATTTTTCTTTGGAAGTCCCTTGTACTTGTTTTAATTCTTACTGCCAGCATTTTTGTTTATCGTCCTTTCTGCCGTTTTCTCTGTCCCTTGGGAGCTTGGTATGGTTTTTTCAACAAGCATGCTCTTTGGAATATTAAACTGGAGGAAAGTAAATGCATTAATTGTCAAGCCTGTATGAAGGCCTGTCTCATGGATTGCCAAAAGGTAGGCGATAAGGAATGCATAAGCTGTGGTAAATGTACTACAGTTTGTCCCACTCATGCTATTAGTTTTAAAAAAGGAGAAATCTAAAATGTTAAAAAAAATTCTAATCGTAGTCGGTGTTTTAGCCTGCCTCCTTGTAGGTGGTTTCGGTTATGTTATGTATAACACCAGTCAGACTCCTGATATGTCCAAGGTACAAGCCATGAGCCAAAAAGCTGCGCCTAATCTGCAGCTAACTACCTTCTCTGAGAAAAAACCTGTAGCACTATCAGAGCTTATAGGCAAGGGTAAGCCTGTGTATCTTAATTTCTGGGCTACTTGGTGCCCTCCCTGTGTAAGGGAAATGCCTTATATGAACGAGCTCTATCCCAAATATAAAGACAAAATGGATTTTGTAATTGCCAGTGTAGATGAAAAAGAAACAGATGTTGTGACCTTTCAAAAA
>CAZTGQ010000172.1:0-3035 GCA_964613345.1 uncultured Acidaminococcales bacterium
AGAAGGAAGGCCCATCATTTCTTCTTCCACAATTACCTCTGAGCCAGTTTTTACTTCATAACCAAGCTTAGTAAGCTCTTGAGCAATCATGGCCGCTGTTCTAAACTCTGTCCACCCTGACTCTGGGTGCCTATGCAAATCCCGCCTACGCTCCACCATTTCCTTGGTCAAGCTCTGTGCCTGCTGCCAAAAATCCATCTTATCACCCCTCTACAACTTAGAACTCAAATCTCACACCGACTCACTTCCTAAACAAATTGCCTCTTTCTTCACAAGCTCCTACCACGATAAAAACCCTAACAGACTATTCCACCCGCATATGCTTTTTCTGCGGATTTAATTGGAAATCAGCCATTACTTGGTCAATCACATGATTAACGTGTTCAGGGGTAATCACCCTACTGCATTCAAACTGTTTATCCGTACCCTTATTTCTGGGGCACCATTCAAAATCGTTATGGTCAAAAACAATTCTCGTGTCGTTCCAACAGCCATTGCAGACATGATAATGCTGCACGCGATAAGGAGTATAGAATTCATTAACAGGTAAGGTGAAGCCACTAATCAGAACAACTGGCGTGCCAGTATCCCAGGCCAGCCAAGATAGTCCACTGGACAAACCAATAAAGAAATCTGCATGATAGATTAAGTCAATTCGCTCCTGCAAGGGTCTCATACCGGTAAAATCCTCTGACCCATAGGGAATAAGATTAAAGCGGGAGCCCTGTCCCCAATTATCATCCCTATCAATACAAAGCACCCTGTAGCCAAGACTTTTTAAATATTTTACTACGTTAATCCAGCCTCTACCATTGTTCCAGTACTTAGCCTGAGAACTGGATTGAGCAGCCACACAAACATAGGGCTCAGCTATAGTTCTCTTTTTCAATTCTCCTTTAGAGGGCAATAGCTTCGCAGGAATTTCCTTAGGCTCCAAGCCTAAAATATAGGCAGCATTTTTATGCAGTCCCACAACTCTAAAATCCACAGGCTGATGCACTCTATCATCACAGGGAAAGAAAATTCCCATATAATAGGTAGCATACACATCCTCAGGCCTTTGCTCCGCATCAATAAAATGAATGTTGGGATAGCTAGGCTTGAAAATCTCTATCATGTTTTTAGCCATGGCACAATAAAGCTCACATTGATGCTTTTTACGAAATTCCTCTGCATAGGGGAACCAAGCCAACACGTCACCTAAAATACCTGTAGGAAATTTAATAACCACTTTTTTGCCCTTGGGATCATAATCATGAGCCCAAATAATTTTCCCCTTTTCAAAAACCTCTAAGCGGAAATTCACATAATATTTTTTACTACTGGTGACCATAACCTCAGAAGCCGGTGCATCATAGACAGTAAGACAGGCATCCCTATCCAGTAAGCGTACCCGATAGTCTCCCTTTGGTACCGTAACTCTTGCACCATAATTAAAATCAAAGAATAAGCCTTTGATAGGTGTTTTTCCTTTAATTTCTCCTGCATTAAAAAGCATATATGGCTTTTTTTCAGCAGCCTTGGCACCGGCACCAGCTCCTGCACCGCCACCTTCAGCACTAATAGGCTTAGTTGCACTGTCACCGTTTTGCTGCTCTCCGGCTAATCCTAATTCTTTATTTTTATTAAGTTCAAGCTGAGAAGAATTATTTTCCACTGTTTCCTTTTTGCTCTCCACAATTTCATCTCCTAATATAAACTTTTTTTAATATAATCTCTTATATTTTACCATATTCTTATAAACTTTACATAATTATTACGTAAAAGCATATAATCTCCCTTGGCCTTTAGCCTAGCAAAAGGCGGACATTACTAAGTAATGTCCGCCTTTGGGTAAACATAAGACTACGCAACTACATGCTAGAAAAGCAAGCGCAGACCTGCATTAAACTGCCATTTAGTGGTTACCTTACCACCAAAAGACTTTTCAAAATCTAGGTATAAATCACTTTTATTATTGAGCTTACTAGTTATACCAAAGCCCAAGGTACCCCAATTACCAGTATAATCATCCATATGCTCCAAGCTATCTCCGTAGCTGTCATGCATATAAGTAGATAGCTCTCCCCTAAATTCTCTATTCCAGAAAAGCTTACCATATAAATTGGTCTTGTTCTGATATTTATCCTTAATTTCCTTGCCTAATGTAAAGCCAATTCTGCTTACCAGAGAATTAACAGCTCCTGTCTTCACATTAACAAACTGGCTGGTGGTATAATCAACACTATTAATTCTACCGTAGGTTAATTGCACCTGTGGTTCAGCATACCAACCACTTTTGCCCAAATAAGCCTTGCGCCCATACTCTGTACTGAGGCTATAGAAGAGACCGCCGCTAGTGCCACTTTCCGGCACACTGAGATAATCATCACCCAGATATTTAAAGTCCTTGTACAGGCGGCCTACCTTGCCCACTACATCCAGATAATGCCCCTTCTTGCCCAGCCAAGTATCATACAGACTGAAAACATTGGCACCGTTAGTACCGGTGGCGTTTTCCACATAGTTCTGATCTCCCCAGGTATGATTAAAGGCAAAGCCCAAAATATTTCTATCTCCTGCTTCATTCTTAGAAGTTTGCTGGTCATAGCCAAATTGCAGGAAATTATAGGTGCTATCTAAAACACCGATATTATCTATTTCCTGTTTACCATGCTTGTAACGCACCCAAGCTCCCTGAGCCTTTTCATCCTGGCGGAGCTCGCCTAAACGGGACAAAAGAGTATCCAGCTCCTGCCAATAGCTGAGATATCTAACTCCGGCGGTGCCTAAAACTGGTTTAACGCTATCTGTAAGTTCGCCGGTTTTTTCACTGGCTGTTAAATACCAGCTGGTCTTAGTCCACAAGTGGTCAACATTGGTACAGGGAGGGGCTGCTGCACCGCAACCATCAGGTCTCACATCCGTTGTCACTCCAGTGTAGCCGCTGGAAGCATCCGGATCACTGCTAGTAAGAATGGGTACATATTTAAAGATACCACCCTTGCGTAAATTTCCTCCCACAAAGGTAGCTTGCCCAGCAGGCTTATTAGGAT
>CAZTGQ010000172.1:3045-4265 GCA_964613345.1 uncultured Acidaminococcales bacterium
CCCTCTGCTGATTTACCTGTAAGAGAACTGGCATCGGCAATATCCACTATATAGTTGCCACTGGAGGCGTTAATTATCTTGATTTTATCTCCCTGACCCTGCACCTTCATGGCATCATAAGAAGCCTGTAAGTCCGTACTCAGCATGATATGCCCATCAGTACCATCAAAATTATGTACTCTTAAGGTTTCGTACTTACCTGTCCCGGAATAGTTCATATTTAAGACAGCATCATTAGTCATGGTAAGAGCGGTAACCACACTGGAATCCGTCATGTTCCAAATAGCACCATTGCCTAATTTCAAATTGGTTTCATTAGCAGCATTGGTACCACTCATGGAAATGCTACCGGTTAAAAGAGAATTGGCATCAGCTAAATTCAGGTCAAAAAGAAAACGTTCGCTTCCTCTGGTATCAATATCACCTATTAGGCGAACTGTTTTTCCACCTGCTTGATTAATTTTCACCTCTGCAGCATCGCTAACGCCACTAACGCCTAACAAAGCATAGCCATCCTTAGTGACAACATTGACATTACCATTCAAAATAATCCTGGAAGTATAGCCACTGGCGTAATCTGCATCCATACGGATACCCACACCATTGGGAGATGTTACCTGTACATTCAAATCTCCCTCCAGGGTAGACTGTCCATAAATATCTAGGCCCACTGTACCGCCATAACCACTTGTTTTATTAATAGGATGACCTGTGACCGTAATATTAGTCACGGAATTTTTCCCCGTATTATAAGTGCCTGTAAGAATACCACTAACACCGGTTTGTATTTCAGGCAAATAATTAGGATTCGTCAAGGCGGAATTAACCGTAATATTCATAGTAGCATTATCTGCTAAAGTGAAATTAGTATATTCAATACCATGAGCCTGCCACACATTTTTGCCTACGCTAATATCAATACTATGATTAGTGCCTGGCGAAGTAGTAACCACCCCACTGCGATAACCTATAGCCCCCCAAGCATTATCCAGGTTCTGGTTAATGGTAACAGCAGAGTTTCCTCCTAGAGTAATAGTGCCAAAATAATTTCCATAAATAGTATTAGCCGTGGATGTATTAATATTAACCTTGTAGTCGCCATTAACTTTAACATTATTTTTATTACTACTACTTAAAATACCATAAGCCGTATGTCTGGCATCAACATTAATAGTCAGATCATTGAATTCTGCCCTATTGTTATTGCCATCTCTAAAATA
>CAZTGQ010000173.1:0-4254 GCA_964613345.1 uncultured Acidaminococcales bacterium
CCAGATGCCCATCATGGTAGAAAATATTGATTGGGGAGGTCACTGGCGTGTTATCATAGGCTATGATGACATGGGAACGGAAACTATGGCAGATGATGTGCTGATTATGGCAGACCCCTATGATACCACTGATCATTTGCAGGACGGCTATGGTATTGCTTCCGCACAAAGATTCTTTTATATGTGGTTTGATGCTAAGCTTTTTCCCCAAAATCAAAGGGAAAGACCTTGGCTAAGTGTTTGCCCATTGTAAGATTATTTACAATATCTTTAAATTTTCTCTATTTAGAATATATTTCTTGACAGAGAAGTAGCAAGGTGTTAGGATTAGCACATAATTTCATAAACCCTTTTACAAACCGTTGAGGTGGAGATAACGTCAGAAGATGCACTTACAGAGAGTCCGGGAGGCTGGGAACCGGATAGTGGCAGTCAGGCAAATGGACCACCGAGGGTGTAGTGAAATCGCTTAGGCGAGAGTATCCTACAACGTCACACCTGCGTTAGGGGTGAGGAATGTGTTAGCATTCTGCTGAGATAGTGAAGCTTTTTCACTAGACAAGGTGGTACCGCAGATATTACATCTGTCCTTGCTTAAGGACAGATGTTTTTTTATTTGGTGACGGTTATCCGAAGCGAGCGTATGCTAACTTTCGGTTAACCGTTATTTTTATGGAGGAGGAAGAACATGTTAAACCTAACCCTAGAGGAAGTAAAAGCCTATGCCAAGGAGTATACAGCAGTTCCCGTTTGCAAAGAGGTTTTTGCTGATACACTAACGCCCATTGGGTTTTTAAGCGTGGTGAAAAAAAGCAGCAGTAATTATTTTCTCTTGGAAAGCTTAGAGGGGGGAGAGAAGTGGGGCCGTTATTCTTTTGTAGGCTTTGACCCTGTGCTGCGCATTAAAGCTAAGGATAAGCGCGTGGAGATTAAACACGGTGCCACAGTAGAATTTGAGGACCAAGACCCCTTGCAGAGATTAAGAGATATTCTAGCGGAGTACAAGGTGCCCTCTATTCCCAATATTCCCTCCCTGACAGGTGGCTTCGTAGGATATTTTTCCTATGATTTTGTGCAATATTGTGAACCCAGTCTGCACTTTGACCCAGCGAAGGCTACAGAGCTACCGGATTTTGATCTGATGCTTTTTGATAAAATTATAGCCTTCGACCATTTAAAGCAAAAGGTATTCCTCATTGTTAACGTGAAAACAGATAATGTAGAGGTGAATTACCATAGAGCCCAGCGTGAAATAGAAAATATGGAAGCTCTCCTAGAGCAGCCGGTTAATGCTTTACCCTTTAATCCAGCACATATGGGGCCCTTGAGCAGTAATCAAACCAGAGAAACCTACAGCAAAAATATTAAGAGAATTAAGGAGTATATCAGGCAAGGAGATGTTTTTCAAACTGTCTATGCCCAACGTTTTAGTGCAACCTATGATCAAGATTTATTTAATCTTTTCCGTATTTTGCGTACAACTAATCCTTCTCAATATATGGTGCTACTTAAAAATGAAGATGTGGAAATTGCAGGCTCCTCTCCGGAGACACTTATTAAGGTGGAGGGGAAAAAGCTTACCTCCATGCCGATTGCCGGTACCAGGCCTAGGGGTCAAACGGAGGAAGAGGATAGAGCTTTAGAGGAAGATCTTTTGCAGGATGCCAAGGAATTAGCAGAGCATAATATGCTGGTGGATTTGGCTAGAAACGATTTAGGTAAGGTTAGTGAATTCGGTAGTGTGAAGGTTCTGGACTATACTAAGGTTAAACGCTTTTCCCATGTGATGCATATTACTACCAGAGTGGAGGGTAAGCTCAGAGAGGATAAGGATATTATTGACACTCTCTGTGCTGTATTTCCGGCAGGAACTCTTTCCGGAGCACCTAAGGTGAGGGCCTGTGAAATAATTGATGAATTAGAACCTGAAAGGCGTGGCCTTTACGGTGGTGGCATGGGCTACTTAGATTTTGCCGGTAATATGGATATTTGTATTGGTATTAGAACTGCTTATAAATATAAGAATAAGGTTTATGTTCAGGCAGGGGGCGGCATTGTGGCTGACTCTAAAGAAAATGATGAATTTCAAGAGACACTTAATAAAGCAGGCGCTTTAAGAGATGCTCTCTTAAAAACGGTAAAGGAGAATCGGTGAGGATTTTGATCATAGATAATTATGATAGCTTTACCTATAATCTCTATCAATATTTAGGCACCTTAAAGCAGGATATTAGGGTAGTGCGCAACGATGCTCTCACTGTAGAGGAGGTAAGGGCGCTTAAGCCATCACACCTTATTCTTTCACCGGGGCCAGGTAAACCTGAAAATGCCGGTATTTGTGAAGAGGTGCTTCGGCAAATGCAGGGAGAGCTTCCTATTTTAGGTGTATGCTTAGGGCATCAAGCCATAGGGGAGGTCTTTGGTGGGAAGGTTATTCTAGCACCTGAATTAGTTCATGGTAAGCCAGACAATATTATTTTGAAAAGAGATAATCCTCTTTTCCGAGGATTACCGGCTGTTATTAAGGCAGCTAGATATCATTCCCTAATTGTGGATAAGGATAGCTTGCCTGAGACGTTAGAGGTTATTGGCGAAACAGAGAAACAGGAGATTATGGCCTTAAAGCATCGACAATATCCTATTTACGGTGTGCAATTTCATCCTGAGTCCATCATGACGGAGCAGGGAATGAATATTTTAAAAAATTTCTTAACAATTTCTGGAGGGGAAGCAAATGATTAAAGAAGCTATAGAAAAGATAGTAAGTAAAGAGGATTTAAGCTATCAGGAAGCATACAGTGTTATGAATGAAATCATGAGTGGTAATACCAGTGCTACGCAAAACGCAGCGTTCTTAGCAGCTCTGTCTACCAAAAGTACTAAGGCAGAAACCATTGTGGAAATTGCCGGCTGTGCTGCTGCGATGAGAGAACATGCTACTCCTGTTAAATATGAAGAGCCAGTTTTTGAAATTGTAGGCACCGGCGGAGATGGTGCTCATAGCTTTAATATTTCTACTACCTCAGCTCTTGTGGCTGCAGCCGGAGGTATGAAGGTGGCTAAGCATGGTAATAGAGCCGCTTCCTCCCAGTGCGGGACAGCTGATTGCTTGGAGGCCTTGGGTGTTAATCTCCAGCAAAGTCCGGAGAAATGTCAGGAGCTTTTGACGAAGGTGGGTATTTGTTTTCTGTTTGCCCAAAAATATCATTCTTCCATGAAGTATGTGGGAGCTATTAGAAGAGAGCTTGGTTTTAGAACAGTTTTTAATATTTTGGGCCCCTTAACTAATCCAGCGTCACCTAAGGTGCAGCTTTTAGGGGTGTATGATGCTTATTTGGTTAATCCCTTGGCTCAGGTTCTTATGAGCTTGGGGGTGGAAAGAGGCATGGTGGTATATGGTCAGGATAAGCTGGACGAAATATCCGCCAGTGCTCCTACTATGGTGTGCGAATTTCAAGATGGTTGGTATAAAACCTACACCATTGCACCGGAGGAGTTTGGCCTAGCACGTTGCCAAAAGGAGGATTTGGTGGGTGGTAGTCCTCAGGAAAATGCTAAGCTTCTTAAACAGGTTCTTGGTGGCGAACAGGGACCTAGACGAACAGCGGTGATGATGAACGCAGGAGCTTCTTTATTTTTAGGGGGCAAAGCAGATACCTTAGCTAACGGGGTGAAGCTTGCAGGAGAATTAATTGACAGCGGGAGACCACTGCAGGTTTTAGAGGATTTTATTGCTATCAGTAATAGCTAGGAGGGTTATATGACCATTTTAGATGAGCTGGCAGATTTTGCTAAGGCAAGAGTTGCTGCTGCGAAAAAAGTAAAAAGCTTAGCGGAGATAAGGCGTGAGGCACAAAGCCTCGGGCAAGGAAATTTTAGCTTTGAGAGGGCTTTGTCTAGGACCAAGCTAAGCTTTATTTGTGAATGTAAGAAAGCTTCTCCTTCCAAGGGACTAATTGCTCCTCATTTTCCCTATGTGAGTATTGCTCAAAGCTATGTACAGGGCGGCGCAGATTGTATCTCTGTTTTAACTGAGCCAAAATGGTTTTTAGGAGCAGATGCCTATTTGCAGGAGATTGCTAAAGCAGTAGATTTACCCTGTCTTAGAAAAGACTTTACCGTAGATGAATATATGCTCTACGAAGCTAAGCTGCTTGGGGCCAGTGCAGTACTACTTATTGTCAGCCTTTTGAGCAAGGAGCAGCTGCAGGAATATTTAGCAATTTGTGATGAGCTTGGACTTAGTGCTTTAGT
>CAZTGQ010000174.1:0-1365 GCA_964613345.1 uncultured Acidaminococcales bacterium
TGTAGCTGATTATGAGGCCGATGATATTATAGGCACCTTAGCTCATGGAGTTTCTCAGGATGTGCAGGTGCGCATTGTTACCGGGGATAAGGATGAATTCCAGTTAATTAAGGATAATGTTAAAGTCTTTTATACCAAACGCGGTATTAGTGATATTGTTGTATATGATGAGGAGGAATTTGCTAAAAATTATGAAGGCCTTGTGCCAAAGCAAATTATTGACCTCAAGGGACTTATGGGCGATGCCAGTGATAATATTCCTGGTGTCCCTGGAGTAGGACCTAAAACAGCTTTAAAGCTAATTGGCGAATTTGCCAATGTGGAAAATGTTCTGGCTCATATTGACCAGGTAAGTGGTAAAAGCTTGAAGGAAAAGCTTACTGCTAATAAGGAGCAGGCTCTCCTGTCTAAGGAGCTGGCTACTATTTGTTTAAAGGCTCCGGTATCCATGGATTTAGAGAGCTACGCTCTCACAGGAATGACAGCAGAAGCCAAAAGACTCATGGAAGAGCTGCAGTTTAGAGCCTTTTGGGATAAATTTTTACCGGTGCTGGGCAGTGCAACCGGAGGTGGACAGGTAAGTGATGAACCTATGAGCCTTTTTGGCGCACCTCAAGAGGAGCTGCCAAGGGCTGAGGAGATTGTGGTAGCTACTGAGGCTGATAGAAAGCAGCTTTTGGCAAAATTAAAGGCTGCTAGGCAAGCAGTGCCTATGACCTATCAGTGTGAGGGAGAATTGCCCTATTTTGATTTGTCAGAAGTGAATTTTTTTGTAGAGGGCACAATTTATAAAGTACCTCTTGCTAAGGATTTTACTTGGCTGCAGCCATATCTAACTGACAGTAAGGCTCCTAAGGCTTTGTGTGATGCCAAGGATCTTTATAAGGTGATGCTTGGCCATGGTTTAGAGTTGGCCGGCGTGGAGGAGGATATCGCTTTGGCTGGGTATCTTCTTGAGCCGGGAGAAAGTGCTTATACTTTAAAATCTTTAGCAGAAAGATATCTGCCTACGTCTGCGGAAGCTACAGTGCAAGATCTCATGCATCTGTTGCCGCTGCTTAAGCAGGAGCTAGAAGATAAAGCCTTAACCAAGCTGTATAAAGAAATTGAATTGCCCTTAACCTCTATTCTAGCTCAAATGGAATTTAGAGGTATTAAGGTTGATAAGGATATGCTGGAGAAGGCTACCGAGGATATTAGGCTTAAGGTAGAAAGTCTGGAGCGTTTAGCGGAGCTAAGGGCAGGAGAACCCTTTAACATTAAATCTCCTAAGCAAGTGGGAATTTTACTGTTTGAAAGATTGAATCTACCTATTCCCAGAAAAACTAAAACAGGCTACAGTACTACCGCTTCCACTTTGGAAAG
>CAZTGQ010000174.1:1375-4243 GCA_964613345.1 uncultured Acidaminococcales bacterium
GTCATAATAGAATATAAGAAATTGTCCAAGCTTTTGTCCACCTATTTGGCAGGCTTGGATCCCTTGATAAATAAAACTACGGGTAGACTGCATACTCATTTTCAACAGATGGTGACAGTCACAGGGCGCCTGTCCAGTACGGAGCCTAATCTGCAAAATATCCCTACTCGTACAGAGGTAGGTAGGAAGATTAGGGAGTTCTTTGTTCCTGGCGATGGTTATGATTACATTATGTCCTGTGATTATTCTCAAGTGGAGCTAAGAGTCATGGCCAGCATGGCCGGGGATGAACTTCTTTTGGATGCTTTTCAAAAGCAACAGGATGTTCATGCACGTACTGCTTCTGAGGTTTTTGGCGTGGATATTGGAAAGGTTACTGCGGAAAAAAGAGGAAAAGCGAAAACTGTTAATTTCGGTATTATTTATGGCATTAGCGATTACGGTTTAGCCCAACAGTTAGGCGTTTCTCGCAAGGAGGCAGCTGCGTACATGAAAAGCTATTTCAACCGTTATACAGGGGTAGAGGCTTACATGCAGAGGCAGATAGAACTGGCGAGGAAGCAGGGCTATGTGGAAACTCTCTTTGGGCGTAGAAGATATTTACCAGATATTAATAGCAGTAATTTTAATCTACGCAGTTTTGCTGAACGGACAGCTATTAACACGCCAGTTCAAGGTACTGCGGCAGATATTATTAAAATAGCTATGTTAAATGTAGAGGATGCTTTGCAGCAGAATAAACTTAAAAGCAGAGTGCTATTACAGGTTCATGATGAATTGTTGCTGGAAGTAGTAGCTGAAGAGGTGGAAGCTGTTAGTGCTCTAGTTAAAAATACTATGGAAAAAGCAGTACAATTACAGGTGCCCTTGGTAGCAGATGTAGCTATCGGTAAGAATTGGGCACAGGCGAAATAGGGTGAAATAATGCCGGAATTACCGGAAGTAGATCAAGTAAGAAAAACCTTGATTCCACATATCGTAGGGAAAACAATTAAAGAGGTAGAAGTGCGCCTGCCAAGGATGGTGCAGTATCCCACTGCTACCGAATTTGTGGCTAAAGCACAGGGTACCAAAATAGAGAGTGTGACCAGAAGGGGAAAGTATCTGCGCCTTAATTTAACTAAAAATAGATATATCCTTGTGCATTTACGTATGACAGGGGCTCTTCTGGCGGTGAAAAAGACTCAACCGGAGCCCAGTCATGGACATATTAAGTTCGTCCTAACCGGTGACGAAAATCTGTGGTTCACAGATATTAGAACCTTTGGCACAATGTACCTCCTTGAGGGAGAAGATAAAGTGGTGGAAGGTTATGCTACTTTAGGCCCAGAGCCCTTGGAAGAGGCACTGACTGGAGAATATTTGGCTAAGACCTGTGCTAAAAAAACAGGAGCCATTAAAACCGTCATTTTAGACCAAAAGATAATTGCCGGTCTGGGGAATATTTATGCCGATGAAGCTCTTTTTGCAGCGGGAGTGCTGCCTACTAGAAGAGCAAATTCGTTAAGTAGTAAGGAATATGAGAGCTTGGTGGCTGCCATTAATAAGGTGATTGCTCAAGGCATCAAAAATAATGGCACCACTTTTAGAAATTATCAGGATGCTGACGGGCATCAAGGGACAAATGTGCTTTATCTCATGGTTTATGGACGTAAGGGAGAAAAGTGCAAAGTCTGTGGCGAACTACTGGAGCATAGTAAAATTGGTGGCAGAGGTAGTGTTTATTGTCCACATTGTCAAAAATAGGGAGCTGAAATGAAAATAATCGGACTTACCGGGGGAATTGCCTCCGGCAAAAGTACAGTGAGTACATATTTGCGCCTCAAGGGTATACCTGTTTTTGATGCAGATGCCAAGGCAAGAGAGTCTCAGGCTAAGGGTGGGGCATGCTTAGGGGATATTGTGAAGCTTTTAGGGCCTAAGGCTCTGTCTGCTAATGGCGACATGGATCGCAAATGGGTATCCCAGCAGGTTTTTCAGCATCCGGAGCAGTTAGACGCTTTAAATGCTCTTGTGCATACCTATGTGACTAGAGAAAGAGATAAGTTCATTTCACAAAATAGTCAAGAAAAACTGGTTGTTTTAGATGCACCTCTTTTGATAGAATGTACATGGCATAAAATAGCGGATTATGTATGGCTGGTGGCAGTAGATAAAGAAACTCAAATTGCCAGAGCTATGACCAGAAGCTCCCTGTCCCTTGGGGAGGTAGAGGCAAGAATTGCCCACCAAATGTCTTTGGAGGACAAAAAGGCCTATGCACAGGTAGTTTTAGAGAACAGCGGCAGCAAAGAAGCTCTTTTCCAACAGGTGGATGCTGCTTTAAATAGATTAGATAGAGAGTTGAGATAAGCTGTGATAAAACGAAAAAGAAATCATTTTTCCAGATTTCTGTTTGCCCTTGTTTTAATTTTTGTTGCTGTTACAGGGTATCAGATCTGGCATGCAGACTATATGCAGAAGAAATTTGTTTATCAGTGGCCCTATGCTAAAGAGGTGCACACCCATAGTGCGAAGTATCGAGTGGATCCTTATTTGGTGGTGGCTGTTATGAAAAATGAAAGCGGGTTTAAAGCAGAAGCACAGTCACATAGGGGAGCTCTCGGCATTATGCAAATTATGCCGGAAACTGGAGCTTGGATTGCCAAATCTACGGATTTTCCTAATTTTAAAGATAAAATGCTGCTTTTGCCGGAGCTTAATATTAAGTTTGGCTGTTGGTATTTAGCGGAATTGGAGCATGAGTTTAAGCAAAATGAGGTGCTCATGCTGGCTGCCTACAATGCTGGACGTGGAACGGTGCATGAGTGGATGGAGGAAAATGAGTGGGATTATAATTTTAATACACCAGCTCAAATTCCTTTGCCG
>CAZTGQ010000175.1:0-2354 GCA_964613345.1 uncultured Acidaminococcales bacterium
CAACCGGTTCAACTTATCTATCAGCATCCGGAAAAGGCGTTAAACCCACGGTGGACAATGCAGCGTTCCTTAGAGGAAGGCTATCTTCCGGAGAAAAAATTATGGCAGGATTTTGGTATTAGAGAAGAATGGTTGAGACGCTATCCCTCTGAGATTTCAGGAGGGGAGATGCAACGCTTTTGTATAGTAAGAGCCTTAGGAGAAAAGACCAGATATCTTATTGCTGATGAAATGACTACCATGTTAGATGCGGTTACTCAGGCCGAAATTTGGCAGAAAATCTTGACCATTAGCAAACAAAGGCAGCTGGGTATTTTAGTTATTAGTCATGAGCACAAGCTTCTAGAACGCTTATGTCACCGCATAATTCCTATGGAAGCACTAAATAAACAAGTGGTAGAAAATTATGAATAGAGGTATACTCCTTGCCATCGCTTCCAGTTTGACCTTTAGTTTTATGAACATATTATTAAAACTGACCGGTTTGAAATTACCCATGGGTGAAATAGCCTTTGCCAGGGGATTCATTGGTCTGACCTTAGCTTTAGTTCTTATGTATCATAAAAAAATAAGATTATCCAAACAGGATTTGCCCCTCTTGATTTTGCGAGGTCTTTTAGGCGGTGGCTATGTTCTAGTATATATTTATGTTCTGCAAAAAATGCGAATGGGTGATGTAGCTATTTTGGCTCAGTTATCTGGAGTTTTCGTCTTATTCTGGAATGCAGTTATTCTTAAAGAAAAAATAAGCCCAGCAGCATACATGCCTTTGGTAGGCATTAGTCTGGGCACAGTACTGATTATTAGACCGGAAAATCTATCTACAAATATTTTCCCTGCGCTATTAATGATAGGTGCAGAAATTATTGATGGTCTGATAATTATTCTTGTGCGTTATTTAGCTGCATCTGAAAGACACAATAGCTATGAAATAATGTTTTACTTTTTATTTTGTACTACGATTATGTCCACTCCATTTTTTGCCAGTACTTTAATAATACCATCTAGCTATAACTTTTTGGCTTTAATATTATTAGGTTTAATTTCCTTTCTTGCGCTCACTTTCTTGACCAAAGCTTTTGCTAAAGAAAAAGCGCCTCTTGTGGAGTTTGCACGATACAGTGGAATAGTCTTCAACATGCTTTGGGGCTATTTTGTTTTTAATGAAGTACCTACATTACGTTCTGTGGGAGGAGGCTTGCTTATAACAATCTGCCTAACTAAAATATTGCGTGTGCAGAAAGGATAAATAAAGATGTCGCTGCTACTTTTAAAAGTTATGGAGAAACTTAAAACAGACCTTGCAATTAGTTTGCTTTCTGGGGAAAATAAAAGGAAACAATATAAATATTTAACTAAAGCCATAGATCAATTAGGAGCTTTCATTGTAGACGAAAGATACATCTTTAGATATAATCTTTTTTCCGAATATAGACATATTAAAAAAATAGGGGAAGATATTTTAACTAAAGCAGTGATAGCTTTGGGCATACTGGAAAAACTGCAGGCTGAAATATTATTAGAAAATAAAAGCAGTGCCTACTTATATGGTGATATCTTAAATATAAATTTAGAAAAAGAAAGCACTAGTTACAAGGCACGTGACAATAGTAACTTTCTTTTTATTGGTGCAGGCGCTATGCCCCTTACAGCTTTTTACTTAGCAAATAATAATAAGAGAAAAATAACTTGCCTTGATATTGATTTAAAAGCTTTAAGCTTAGCAGAAAAGGTCACTAATCAGCTTGGAATAAGAAATATTAAGTTCACCAGTACCTTCATTGCTGCAACCATCCCTCAGTATACCCATATCATTCTTGCTTCTTTGATATCACCGAAAGAAAAAATAGCAAAAACAGTGCAGGGATTAATGAATGATAAGGCTCAACTTATTGTTAGATATGGTACAGGAATAAAGGCATTATTTAATTACGGATTGTCTTCGGAATTTTTGTCAGGAAAAAACATAAGTATTCATAATGACACAAAGCAGCTCTATAGTCTTGCCTGCTATGACAAAGAGAAAAGCTATGACAAATAAGACCATATTTACTTCTGTCTTGGTGATAGGTGTAGGACCTGTGGGTTTAGTTTTGTACGCCCTTTTAAAAGCAGCAGGCATAGCGGAAAAAGTAGGGCTTAAAGCACGCTCCGGAAGAAGTCTTCATTTATTGCAGACTAATTTATTAATAACGAATAACAACATTAAAAGTAAAACCCCTCTGCCAAATTATCAGCAGCTTAATAAAACTGCCGTAGTTAATCCGCTTGAATTAGAGTTAGATAATTTGCAGGATAAGTGGGAGACAATTTTCTTATGTATTCCTTGTGCAGCATATTTGGAAATAATACTA
>CAZTGQ010000175.1:2364-4163 GCA_964613345.1 uncultured Acidaminococcales bacterium
TAAGGCTGCAAAAGTTACAGAGAATAAAGCATTTAGTATTAGTATCCCCTGAATTTGGTTCAGGTATTTTAGTTAACTCTGCTTTAAAAAATACTTCTGTGGAAATTATTTCTCTCTCAAATTATTTTGGTGCAAGTCTTATATCGCCAAAGGATGCAGGTGTAATTAATACGTTAGGTGTTAAAGAGAAAATATTTGTAGGAGGTAGTGGGGGACCAAGAGCTTCTGGATTAAAGAAGGTAGTGAGGTTTTTAAAATCTTATAAAATAAATAGTATTTTTTGTCCAACAGGAATAATAGCAGAAAGCAAAAATATAACTTCCTTTGTGCACTTACCTTTTGTATTTAATCAATTCAGCTTAAGAGAATTTTTTTCCCCAAGGCCAAGTAAAAAATACCTTTACAAACTATATCCTGAGGGTCCTATTACCAGAATTACTATAAGTAAAATGTTGGAACTTCATCAAGAAATAAATCAGCTGTACGAAAAAATGAATGTACCCAAATTTAATCTTTTGGAATTCTTAAATGATAATTATCCTGTACCGGAAGAAGTCATAACTAAAAATGAAATAAAAAAATTCCCCGAATATAATAAGGAATTGCAAGAATATTTGCTTTATGTTAGATACGCGACCTTACTGATTGACCCATATTCAAAACCTAATGAAGAAGGGCATTATTTGGAATTTTCAAAATTTCCTTATCAGCAGGTATATAAACAGGCTTGTGAGTGGCACATACCAAGAATACCGTTAGAGGATTACTACAAGCTAGAACTTCTAGGTGCCTTGACGCATACCTATGGTACAAAAAACAACGTCATAGGAGAGCTGCTGTGTAATTATAAAATATCCTATAAGAACTTTAGTCTTAGCATCGGTAACGAGAAAATAAATAAACACAGTCAGCTGGTAACCAGAGAAAAAGAAGCTCATTTTATTTGGCAGGTAAATAAAGCTACTTAGTGATGAATATGATTAAAGAAAGCACATACTTGCCCCATACTCTAGCCTAATTTATCATTATATTTAACATAATATATATTATCGGACGTAAAATTGCAAATAAATTTGTGCCCTCTCTTGCAAACAAATGTTTGACAAGTGCGAACGTTATTGTTATACTATTTTTATACAAAGCTTTAGGAGGAATTACTATGGTTAGAGCTAGCTCTTCACTTAATTCGGACGGTTTTAATTTAACTGAGCGTCAAAAAAAAATAGTTGATTTTATCAAGGAATATCTCTATGCTAAGGGATTTCCCCCTTCTGTCAGAGAAATTGGCAAAGCTGTTGGTTTATCCTCTAGTGCCAGTGTCCATGCTAATTTGCATAAATTGGTTGACTTAGGTGTTCTTAGCTGTGATCCCGACAAGCCTCGTACTTTGGCTCTGACTCAGGATGCTTCCTGGCGCCAAAAGACCATGGTTCCTGTGCCCTTAGTTGGTCAGGTACACGCTGGAGAGCCTATTTTAGCAGTGGAAAACATTGAGGAGACCTACCCCATTCCCTTGGAGCTTATCGGTTGTCAGGATGACGTTTTTATGATGGCTGTTGTCGGCGATTCCATGAAGAATGCCGGTATTTTGGAGCATGATTACATTATTGTGCGCAAGCAGAACTACGCCAACAACGGCGATATTGTTGTTGCCTTAATTGACGGCGAGGAAACCACTGTAAAGCGTTATTTTAGAGAGTTAAAGCAAATACGTTTGCAACCGGAAAACGAAGCTTATAATCCAATTTTAGGCACGGATAATATTCAAATCATGGGTAAAGTAATTTGTGTTTTTAGAA
>CAZTGQ010000176.1:0-4161 GCA_964613345.1 uncultured Acidaminococcales bacterium
TTATTTTTTTTCTCAGGAATTGAATTAATAATATTTAAAATCAGATTTATAGAAGCTATATTTTCATTTAACTGATTTTTTAATTGAAATTCTGATTTTATTCCTGATGACTTAAATAAAAGATTAAACTATGCCTACCTAAAAGTGCCAAATGCCGTCCACCTGCTCCTAAAGAAGGCTCTGCCTCAGGCAAGGAGATCAATTTATATTGCCATAGCACTCTGCCTAGGAGAAAAACAAAAAAATGCGGCACTAGGGGCACATAGTCTGCGGAAATAATTCCTTGGGTAGGCAAGCCTACAATAAAGGCCCCCATTCCTGTATAAACCGTCTCCAGCCTACTTAAAACAAAACCATAAGCTCCTAGATAACCCTGAGCCAAGCCTTGAGTTAGGCTAAAGCCTGACAAAGACAAAAATGCCAAAGCTGCAAGCCTAGCTTTATTTTGCTCCAAACAAGGCAAGCAGAAGGAAATAAGCGCCACGAGGAGCATAGCTGTCCCCAGAAAATTCAAAACGCCAAAAATAATTGTTTCTCTCGGCAAAAAAACAGCCGTTCCAATTGTTAAGGCTAGGCCCCACAAATTCAAATAAATTCCCCGCCGCACCAAATGCTTGGCATAATAGCTAGCCGCCCCGGAAATAAGAATAAAGCCTAGGACAATGGATTGTTGCCACATTTGCCAAAGGCTTGGACTCATGCCCAGGGGCAGCTTAGCAAAAATATAAACCAAATCATAGTAGCCATGAAAGAAAAACATGCTCACAAGACAAATTCCCCTGGCTACATCTAAAAATATACTACGCTTCATAAGAATCCTCTACTAAAAAAGCACCTATATTCCATAGGTGCTCAGACTTTAAGCCGTAACTATTTTATCGTATTCTTCCTTACTTCTTACCATATCCTCAAAGGCAATTTTAGCCGTAGCTAAATCTCCTATTTTTAGGGCATCACTAACACTGCAAATATTTTGGTAAAGATTACCTAAGCTCAAATTCCCAGATACCCCTTTAAGGGCATGTGCCGCATTAAAAGCTTCTTCCACCTTGTCGTCCACTAAGGCATTTTTCAAAAGAGTAAAGTTCTCATCGGTGGCAAAAATTTTTAAGCACTCCACATATAAATCCTTGTCCTGATCAAAACGCTCCAAAGCGGCCCCTGTATCACAGCCCCACTCCTGCAAGGCTTGAATAATATCCTTCATTACGCATTCCTCCCTGTGAATTGCCCTCATTTTATCACATTCAGAGGTTTTCTACAACATTTTTACTGCTCCTCTAACTTGGCAAAAATATTCAATTCCCAGCAGGGGACATAGGGATGTCGACGTAAATATAGCTTGTAGTCAGGATTCAATTCCCTGAGCAGCAGGGGCAAACGCCAAAGATCCTCATCATGATGATAAGCTGCCACTAAAAGCTTTGGCCCGTATTGCCGGAGCGCTTGTGCTCCTCCTAAGAGAGTTTCCTTTTCCACACCCTCCACATCCATTTTCACAAAGGTTAAAGGCTTACCCTGCAGCACCTCATCAATACTGGTAACCTCCACCTGAGCCTTACCCTCCTTACCCAAGGCAGACATGCGTCCACCTCTTTGGCAAAATTCCAGGGTATCCTTATGAGACCAAGCACCCTTTTCCACTAAGGTTATCTTTCTAAGCTGCTCATTTTCCACATAGCTTTTCAGCTTGGCAAAATTCTTTTTGTCCGGCTCTAAAGCGTAAATATGCTCATAGCGACCCTCCACCAAGCCAAGAAACTCCTTAAGCGTGTCACCATTATAGGCACCTAAATCAGCATATACCTCCTGCTGATGAAAGGTAAAAATCTCCTGCAAATCTGCCTTCCGCTCCGTAGTTCTAGTCAAATAGCTAAGCTTTCCACTGAGCTTATAGTTTAGGGCATCTGCCATAACTTGTCGGGAGGGTTCGTCCTCCCACAGATCGTAAGCTGCTTGGATCTGTTTTTCCTGCCTTTTCAGCCAAGCAAAGCTAACCACCTCTTCGCCTGGAAAAAGCGGCACGTGGGGAGCATAGGTTTCATGCCTAGCTGCTAGGGCAAAAAATCTAGCTAAAATTACAGGATCCTCGCTGGCAAAAGCAATAAGGACAATAAAATCCCCCCACCTTGTTAAGGCCTCGTTATAAGTGAGCACAGGAAAACCCCAAAAGCTCTGTCCTCGGACGAACTCATCACTGGCAAACACTCCTGCTACAGCGATGCCCTCCTCCTGACATCTTGCTAAAATACGGTCTGCACCATTACCCATGCCATAGAGCACCAAAGGCTTCTTAGCACATTTTAAGAGTTCCCAGGAAGAAAATTCCTCCTTGATAAAAGATAACATCTGCGTTCTCCTACTGTAAGGCCGCTTGGCACTGAATATCTAAATCTATGACACCGGACTTAGCCGGTCCAATTTCGTAAGGATTAAATTGAAGATGAATCGCTCCCTGACTGTCTACATAATAGTTTTTACCATAACCCTTAAGACTGTCCAGTCCCCAATAAATTGCAAACTCATTATTTTTGTAGCCCTTGTGAAGCTGGTGCAACAAAGCGGACTCTGTGGCTTTAGGCTTATCCTCGCTTCTCAAAAGATCCCGCCAGGATACGCTTTCCCCCTTAGTGAGGTCAAAGGTCCAGCCATCCTTGAAAAGCAAAGGTTCCTTTTCTCCCTGCGCAAAGGTCTGAGTGAAGTTTATACTAAAAAGTTTTTCTCCCAAATAGGTGACGTTAAAATCCACATCCTTGGCTTTAAACCCTGGAGTCTTCGCATTCCAGCTTTCACTCAGGGCCTGTCCTTCTTTTTGGGCCAAAGCTCTTATTTGTCCATTTACCTTCGCTGCTATAGCACCTTCCTGTGCAGTATCTCCGGTGAGAATAGGATAGCGATAGACAAAAGCACCATAATCACTTTCTGCCCGCAGCTGTTTTCCTTCGTAATGAAAGGCAGCTGTACAGGTAGTAGCAAAGGCTAAACACAAGCTTAAGGTCACGCCAAAAATTTTCTTCATATTATTTTACCCCCTGTTTATTAACCTCTTGTGCCCATAGCTGGAGCTGGGAGGCTACTTGTCCTGCATAATCACTTACACTTAATCCTGCAGGACAATCTATCGGAAAAAGCTTCACGATTTCTCTATCCTCATAGTAAACCTGAGAAAAGTTATCTCCATCTACAGTAATAAAATGTGTTTCATCCACCGGTTTTTGTCTTTTTATAGCATAAAGAGCTCCTGCCATCAAATCCGCTCTATATTCCGGCTTATCGCTGCCAATGGTTTGGCCTAGCGTAAATTTCCACCTGCCGTCAGTCAGTGTTGCCTTAGCGCCATTGTCCTCCAGCGCTACCTTAGGCGTAATTTGCAGCTGCGCCAAGGCTTTTTGTGCTCTTTCTACTCTAAGAGCGCTATCGGGATGAGAAGAAAAAATGCCATAGGTGGGCAAATTTCTTTCCTTGCTCAAATCGTTAAGCTTGCGCATGGTTACATAAAGGCCATAAGGATTATAACCGGCTTTTTGAGTTAAGGTTAAGCCCTGAACATCGGCCTCACCCTCATCATGCCTACTATAACCGGCCATAAGAGCTTGAGAAGTAGTAGTAGCTAAAATTAAGCCGGCTCCTCCATCCCCTGCTGCTACACCAGCAACCAAGGTTAAAAGTGATAGCGCTAGCTGCTTTTCTACCTGATGGACGGTGTGTCTTTTGACCACATGTCCTATTTCGTGGCCTAACACCCCTGCCAGCTCTGCATCCGAGGGCATAAAATCCACTAAGCCTTTAAAAACATAAATAAATCCTCCTGGACAGGCCAGCGCATTCACGTCTTGACTATTAAGTACCTTAAAAGTATAATTCAAATCCTTTCTATCCGAATATTGCACCAAGCTTTGACCCAAGCGATTAACTCTCTCTTGAAGTTCTTCATCATGTACTAGTCCATACTGATTTTCTAGCTGCTGAGCTACTTCCTTACCCATATTTATTTCCTGCTGTTTGCCAATCATAGCCGCCTCTACCCTAGTCAGAGGAAGGAATAAACACCATAAGCATACTGCTAAAATTATCTTTTTCATATTTTACCTCACATTCCTTTCTATTATACACTATTTTTATTCACATTAGGACCTAGAAGTGATATGATAAGGTGAAAAA
>CAZTGQ010000177.1:0-4159 GCA_964613345.1 uncultured Acidaminococcales bacterium
AAACTATGATGCCTGTTTCTGCAGAAAGTGATAAAGCGGAGCTTACCGTTTCTGAAAATAAAACAGCAAGCTTAGCAGAGCTGGAAAGAGCTAAAATAAAAGAGGCGTTAGAGGCTAATCGGGGTAACATTTCTTGGACGGCTAAACAATTGGGAATTAGCAGGGCAACCTTATATCGAAAATTGCGGTAATGTAGGCACATCTCTTGAAGTGTTTTTCTAGGGATGTGCCTAGTTTTATATAAATTTACTGATGATAAATATACTCAAAATTTAAAAATACAGTCCTTAGAAAATTTTTAAGGACTGTATTTTTCTATATGCACTGCAAATAAAATTTGCAGAAAGTAAAAATAATGTGCTTTATGTTAAGACCAAATTGCGTTTAATATGAATATGAAAATAAAGCGGAATTGTGAAAATAATTATTAAGGAGAGGATGACGGGAATGGAAGCACTAGCAGGAGTAAGAATTTTGGACATTGCCACAGTCATTGCGGCACCTTTTGCTGCAGGTCTTTTGGCTGACTTTGGCGCAGAAGTGTTAAAAGTCGAGATGCCGGGAAGGGGAGATGCTTTTCGGGCTATGGGGCCTTTAAAAGAGGGGAAGAGTATTAGGTGGCCCTGTATGGGACGGAATAAGAAAACAATTACTTTAGACTTTCATTACGAAGAAGGCAAGAAATTGTTTTTAGAGTTAGTAAAAAAGAGCGATGTGGTTATTGAAAATTTTAAGACGGGAACGTTGGATAAATGGGGCGTGGGTCTGGAAGAAATGCGTAAGGTTAATCCGGATATTATTGTGACTCACGTGACCGGCTATGGACAAACAGGCCCAAATGCTAAGTTAGCAGGACTTGGCACTCCCCTGCAAGCTTTTTCTGGGATGACCTATATGCAGGGATATCCTGATAGACCACCTGTTAGTCCACCTTTTGCCTTGGCAGATTATATCGCTGGTCTTAATGCTGTCATTGGGACGATGATTGCCCTTTATCATAGAGATGCTATGAAAAAGGGACCACAGGAGGTCGATATTAGTCTTTATGAAGGTATTTTCCGTATGGAAGAAGCTATGATTGCTCAGTATGATCAATTGGGAACTGTAAGAGAAAGGACACCTATGCCTAGTGGAGCATCCTGCCCTATTGGCACTTTTAAAACCAAGGATAATCGCTTTGCTATCATTGTTTGTAGTACTAATCCTGTATTTTTACATTTATGCGATGCCATGGATAGACCGGATTGGTTGCCAAAATACGAGCTAGCGAAGAACCGTCTAAGTGATCCTGAACCAATTATGACAGCTGTAACTGAGTGGGTGGCAAGTCTGACCTATGAGGAGCTGAAGGAACGCTGTGATAAAGCAGGAGTGCCGATTTCGTCTATTTATAGCATGAAGGATTGTTTTGAAGATGCACAGTATGCTGCCCGAAATGATATTATGAAGGTTTCCACGGAGGAGTTTGGGGAGATTAGAATGCCAGGTGTTTTTCCGGTACTGACTAAGACCCCGGGACAGATAAAGTGGGCTGGGAAAAAGATTGGCGAATGTAATGAAGAAGTGTATAAAGAATGGTTGAATTTAACAGATGATAAGCTAGCAGAGCTTAAAGAAAAGGGAATTATTTAAAAGGGGACAAAGCAAAATGGAATATGTAAAACAGGTAAATATTTGTGAGGTAGGGTTGAGAGATGGCTTGCAAAATGAAAAGGTTTGCCCAACTACCGCAGAAAAGATAGAATTAGTTAATGCTATGACTGAAGCGGGATTTCCGGTTATTGAGGTGGGAAGCTTTGTGAGCCCCAAGGCCGTGCCGCAAATGGCAGATACGGATGATGTATTTCAGAGCATAACTAGAAAAGACGGCGTGGAATACAGAGCGCTTATTGCTAATGCTCGTGGGGTTGATAGAGCCATCGCTTGCGGTTGTACTAAGGTTAAGCTGAATGTTTCTGCCAGTGTTGCTCACAATTTAGCCAATTTAAACAGAACACCGGCTCAGAGTGTAGCAGGATTTGCAGAGTGTGTAGAAAAAGCAAAGGCTGCCGGCATTGGTATTTCAGGTTCTATTTCCATGGCCTTTGGTTCCCCTTGGGATAAGGAAATACCCTTGCAGGATGTTAAGGATATAGTTGATGCGTATTTAGCTGTAGGGGTGGAGGAAATCAGCTTGTCGGATGCGTCTGGAATGGCTTATCCTAGTCAGGTGTATGATATGTGTAAGGAAATGAAAGCTTGTTATCCACAGGTGAATTGGTGGCTGCATTTCCATAATACGAGAGGCTTGGGTATAGCTAATATTTTAGCTGGAATGGAAGTTGGCTTCACACAATTTGATGCTAGCTTTGCCGGTGTAGGGGGATGTCCTTTTGTACCCGGTGCAGCAGGAAACGTGGCTACGGAAGATGTTTTACATATGTGTGAGGAAATGAAAGTGATTACAGGTGTTGATTTGGATAAGGCTCTGGCTATTAGCAGACGGGTGGTTAAGATAGTTGGTCATACAACGGATAGTTATCTGCTTCGGGCAGGCAAGGCCAGTGAACTCATAAGAGAACTGCCAACCGGACAAATTCAAAATCAAACAATGAAAAAATAGGCGATATTGATATCGCAAAGGAGCGGATGAATGATGGTAGCACTAGTAGGATATTTAATGCTATTTGTAATAATGGGTTTACTGATGAAAAAGAAGATGATGCCCATAGTTATTTTTGTTACAGTTCCTGTTGTAGCGGCTTTGATTTTAGGTAATAATGCAGCAGCAATTGGTAAAATGATTAACGCTGGTTTAAATTCTGTATGGAAAACTGCAGTGTTATTTATTTTTTCAACATCCTATTTTGGCATTATGAATGATGCTGGTATGTTTGATCCCATTGTTGATTGGTTGGTAAAGAAAGCAGGAGGTAATGTTATTTTAGTTACCGTAGCTAGTGGTGTAGTGGCTATTTTAGGACATTTAGATGGTGCTACTGCGACAACTGCGTTGGTTACAATACCTGCCATGATGCCACTTTATAGAAGACTTAAAATTTCTCCTTACTCTCTTTTATTAATTCTAGGTTGTGCTATGGGTGTTATGAATTTAGTTCCTTGGGGTGGACCTATTGTTCGTGTAGCTACGGTGCTTAATATGGATGTAACTGATCTTTGGCATATAGTACTGCCATTTCAAGGTGTTTGTATTTTGATTACTTTGGCTGTAGCTGCAGTTTGCGGTATTGTAGAGAAAGGCAAGGGCGCAGGTCAATTTACAGAAGAAGAACTCAAGGAAATAGCTGAAGCAGAGGTAGATGAAGAAGTGCTTAGCCTTAAGAGACCTAAGCTTTTCTTGGCTAATATTGTTTTAACGCTAATTTTATTGGTGTGCTTATGCTTGGGTGTTCTGCCCACACATGCTTGCTTTATGATCGCCTTCGGTATTGGGGTGGCAATGAATTATCCCGGCATTAAAATGCAACAGGAAAGGTTTAAAGCTCATGCCAGTGAATCCTTAAATATGGCAGCAACTCTTTTAGCGGCAGCAGTATTTATTGGCGTTATGCAAAAATCAGGAATGCTAGATGCAATGGTTAAGGTTCTGCTAAATATTATTCCTAACGCCATGGGTAGATATATGAATTTAATTGCAGGGTTAATCAGCGTACCGGTAGGTGCGGTGTTAGGCGCAGATACTTTCTATTATGGCGTTTTTCCGCTTTTGGGAAAAGCTGCTGCCACCTTTGGCGTGCCACAGTTAGATGTAGGTGTAGCTATGCTTATTGGTAAGAATGTTGGTATGATTATCAGTCCCTTGCAGCCTACAACCTATTTAGCTTGTGGACTAGCAGGTGTAGAGGTAGCAGATCATATTAAAAAGAATTTTGGCTGGTGCTGGCTTATTAGTATTATTATGTGTGTGGTTGCCCTGTTAATGGGGACCATGTCCATTTACTAGAGAAATGGCAAAGCTGCAGGAGAGAACTTTATTATGGCCCCTGTCAAGTGGACCTATTGAATATTAATAAACGTGCAAGGAAAAACGGTCACACACAATAGTGTGACCGTTTTTTCTGCACATCATTTTTAAATTTTTCCCTTGACAAATCTTTCAGCAGTTAGTACTCTAGAGACAATAACAGACCATATAAAACCGTAAATTGCTAACACAGAA
>CAZTGQ010000178.1:0-4129 GCA_964613345.1 uncultured Acidaminococcales bacterium
GATAGAAGTGGTAAAAAGACATTGCATTGTAGTAATCCGGAATGCTCGCTTAATTCCGTCAAAAAGAAAAAATAAAGATATAAAGGGGTGTCCCATGACTATTCACGTCATAGGTGGGGGGTTAGCAGGCACAGAAGCAACTTGGCAGCTAGTGTCAAGAGGCGTACCTGTTACCCTACACGAAATGAGACCTCTTAAAGAAAGCCCTGCACACAAAACCGAATATTTCGGTGAACTTGTGTGCAGTAACTCTTTAAGGGCCAATAATATTGAAAATGCGGTTGGACTTTTAAAGGAAGAAATGCGTAAGCTGAACTCCTTAGTGATTACTACTGCTGATAACCATCAGGTTCCAGCTGGAGGAGCACTGGCAGTGGATAGAGAGGGCTTTGCCCAGAGCTTGACTAAGACCTTGCGCCAGCATCCACTTGTTACTGTGGTGACCGAGGAAGTGACGGAAATAAGCTTTCCTCCTGAGGATTATGTAATAATAGCTACAGGACCTTTAACTTCTCCTACCTTAGCTTCTTACTTAGGAAAAATGGTTAATAAGGATTATTTTTATTTCTTTGATGCAGCTGCCCCCATTGTTACGAAGGAATCCTTGGACGAGAGCATCGTCTATAAGGCCTCTCGTTACGATAAGGGAGAAGCTGCTTATTACAATTGTCCTTTTACAGAGGCTGAGTATAAAGAATTTTGGCAGCAGCTGGTTAATGCTGAATGCGCACCTATTAAGGATTTTGAACAGGGCGGAGTCTTTGAGGGCTGTATGCCTATTGAGGAAATGGCTAAAAGAGGGGAAGATACCATGCGCTTTGGTCCCTTAAAGCCGGTGGGATTGCCTGACCCTAGAACTGGTAAGGATCCCTATGCTGTAGTGCAATTACGGCAGGATAATGCCACTGCCAGCCTCTATAATATTGTGGGGTTTCAAACCCACTTAAAATGGCCGGAGCAAAAACGAGTTTTTTCTCTTATTCCCGGTTTAGCTCAAGCTGAATTTGTTCGCTATGGGGTTATGCACAAAAACTCTTATATTAATTCGCCCTTTCTTTTAAATCAATATTTTCAACTACGCCGAAATTCCCATATATTTTTTGCCGGACAAATTACCGGTGTAGAAGGTTATGTGGAATCTGCAGCATCCGGGCTAATGGTAGGCATATTTTTAGGCGCATTGCTGGAGGAAAAGGAATTATCTCCCCTGCCGAAGGAAACGGCTTTAGGTTCTTTAGCGGCCTATGTTAGCAATCCTGAGGTTAAAAGATTTCAGCCTATGAATATTAATTTTGGCCTTATGCCACCCTGTGAAGCAGCTAAGAAAAGGAAAAAGAAGGAGAAAAATGCTCTTATTGCCGCCAGAAGCTTAGAAGTTTTACAAAATTATATTAAAAACTTGTAAAAATATTCTGAATATGGTAGGATAAATTGTCAGGAATTACAAACAATTTGAGGTAGAAGCTATGACTGAGAAAATTAAGATGGAAAAAGAAATTAATAAATTTCTTAATTATCTCAATGTGGAAAAAAATTATTCACCTATGACCTTGAAAAGCTATACCGGTGATTTGCATTTGTTTCTGGAATTTCTTCTAGAACGAAAGCAACAGGGCAATTGGTCACAGCTGGATGCTTTGGCAATTCGGGCTTATTTAGCCAAGTTAAATAGACAAAGGGCTGCTCGTAAGACCATTGCCAGACGAATTTCAGCGCTCAGATCTTTTTACAAATACCTCATACGGGAAAATGTGGTAAAAACTAATCCTTTTGCTAAGGTGCGAACACCTAAGCTGGAGAAAAAGCTACCTGTTTTTTTAGAGGAGTTTGAAGTTGAAGAGCTTTTGGCCTTGCCTGACTTGTCCACTGCCTTAGGCCTGAGGGATAGAGCTATTTTAGAATTACTTTATGCCACGGGCTGCCGTGTTTCAGAGCTGGTAAATTTAACCAAGCAGCGCTTAGATTTAAGCAATCAGTATGTTTTGCTTTTAGGCAAGGGGAATAAAGAACGTCTAGTTCCTATTGGCCACCCTGCTATAAGAGCCCTGGATAATTATTTCAGGGATAGTAGAGAGCCTTTAATGGCTAAATACCATGCTGCTAGTCATGATTACATCTTTGTAAATAGTCGTGGCACTGTTCTCACGGACAGAAGTGTGAGGCGTATTTTAGACAAGTACATTACCCTCATGTCCCTGCAAAAGCATATTAGTCCTCATAGTATAAGACATACTTTTGCTACCCACCTGTTAGAACATGGTGCGGATCTAAGGGCGGTACAGGAATTATTAGGTCATGCCAGTTTGTCCACCACACAAATTTATACTCATATTACTACCGATAGAATTGCTAAAGTATATGAGCAACACCATCCCAGAGCATAATAGGAGGAATTATCCATGTTAGCCTTATTAGAAAAAACTAGAGCTATTAACAAGCTTCTACAAAATTCAGACATTATTAGCTATCGCAAGATGGCAGAGGTATTGCGGGACGTCATTAAGTCCAATATTTATATTGTTTCTACGGAAGGCAAGGTTTTAGGCTATTCTATTTTGGATGGCTTTGAATGTGAGCTTATGATTAAAAACGTTTTGGAAATTGGACATTTCCCAGCTACCTATGTTACGTGGCTTAATGAGATTAAGGAAACTTCTTCCAATTATCGTTTAGTAAAAAATATGTGTGCTTTTTCTCCAGGCACCAAATGTCTCTTCGAGAGTAAATATACAACTATAGTTCCTATTTTTGGCAATGGAGTACGACTGGGAACTTTGATTTTAGGTAAATTTAAAAAAGAATACGTGGATGCAGATTTACTGCTTTCTGAATATGCTGCTACAGTTATAGGTGTGCAGCTTCTTCATGATAAAGCAGTACATATAGAAGCAGCTTCCAGACAAAAAACCATGGTCCAGATAGCTTTCTCTAATCTATCCTATTCTGAGTTAGAGGCAATTTCAGAAATACTTAAGGCACTGCCAGGAAATGAAGGACTATTGGTTGCCAGCAAAATAGCAGATAGAGCAGGTATTACTCGTAGCGTTATAGTTAATGCCCTGCGTAAATTTGAAAGTGCAGGCGTTTTAGAGACCGAATCCTTAGGTATGAAGGGCACATATGTACGTATTTTGAATGAATTCCTAAGAGATGGGTTGGACGACCATAAAAAATAAAGCCAAATAGGCCAATCTGCTTAGGCACTTTGGCCTTTTTGCACGTTGATAAAGGAGTAATTATGCTAGGTTCTTTAGATACAATGTTATTTCGTATTCCGGCACTGCTTTTAGCTTTAACGGTCCATGAATACGCTCATGGAGCCATGTCTTATAGCTTAGGAGATCCTACGCCTAAGGTAGAAGGAAGACTTACCATGAATCCCTTGGCTCATTTAGATACCTTTGGTACGATAATGCTTATTTTAGTGGGCTTTGGTTGGGCGAAACCAGTGCAAATAAATACTAGATACTATCGTCATCCTAAAACTGATATTATGAAGGTTGCCTTTGCCGGTCCCGGTGCTAATCTAGTGCTTTGTCTAGTTGGTGCTGTACTCATGGTTATTATGGGTAAGGCAGGAATGCTTTCTAATACGGTTTTAAGATTTTTGCAAGCATTGATGCTTTATAATGTTTACTTTGCTTTCTTTAATTTGTTGCCGGTGCCTCCCTTGGATGGCTCGAAAATTTTAATGGAGCTTTTACCTCCGGAGAAGGCATATAAGTATGAAGCCTATGTAGCACCCTATAGCATGTATATTCTCATGGGTCTATGCTTAACAGGACTTGTTAGTACCATTATCGTTCCATTTGCTAGTCTCTAGTTAGGCCTAGTGACTATGTTAATATCAATTTTTTTATAAAGAGGGGATTAGAATGAAAGAAAGAATTTTTAGCGGTATGCAACCATCAGGACGCTTTCATCTAGGTAATTATATGGGAGCTTTGGAAAATTGGGTTCGCCTTCAGGACGATTATGAATGTTTTTTCTCTATTGTAGATTTGCATTCTTTAACTTCTTCATATGCTGATACTTCTCAACTGCAGGAAAACGTGAAGCAAATGGCTATTGATTGGCTTTCTGCCGGTTTAGACCCAGAGAAAAACACCATCTTTATTCAGTCCCATGT
>CAZTGQ010000179.1:0-4116 GCA_964613345.1 uncultured Acidaminococcales bacterium
AATACCGCTGCCATGAAAAGCAGGGGTAAGTCTCACCTGGCCGAAGGGAAATCTATGGGTGCCACCAATATGCATGGCGTGAGCGTTAACTCCAGCTGCAATAGCGGCATTACTAATTTCAGCGGTGGAAATAAGGGTGGCTTTATTGCTTTTAGCAATGCTGTGAGCGGCACCTATATGGTCGCCATGATTATGGCTCACTAAAACGTGGGAAACCTTGATATCCTCGGGCTTTGCTCCTGTAGGATTGCCGTCAAAAAACGGGTCAAAAATAATAGCGTCATCATCTGCTTCTAGAAGAAAACAGGAATGATGAATATACTTAAATGCTACCATGGAAATACCTCCCCTTAAAGTAATGTCTATAGTTATTATATTACATCTTGCAAAGGATGCCAAATCCTTTACAAAGTGGCTTAAATACAGTACAATTTTAAGATTAGAGATAAATATTAGAAAGAATAATTTAACTAAAGGATATTTAAAATGATTAAAATAATCGGGTGTCTCTTTTTGTTTTCTACAATTTTCCTCTTTTCCGTGGGAGAAGCCGCTAAACCTCAGGATAAAAAGGATGCTATTGTGGTTACTGGGGGGCTGAGGGGCTTTAAAAGTGTAGTAGAAAATGAAAAGGCTAGACAAAGGGCGAACCAAAGGAAGGTAGTAACGGACCCTAATTTGAAAATTTTAAGTAACTTACTTTTTGCTAAGGAAGAGATATGGCAATTGCCCAAGGATTATAAAAAAATTACCATTGCAGGCAGGGCAACAGTTACTAGAAGTCAGGCCATAGCTTTTATAAAGCGGTATAATTTCACTCTGCCTTTAGACGTAACACCTGAAGAAATGGTGACTCTTTACCAAGAGGAAGCCGGTCTGGAAAAGCTAAAGTGGGATATAGCATTATGTCAGGCCTTGGTGGAAACAGGCTTTTTTACCTTTGGTGGTACAGTGGTGCCTGAGCAAAATAATTTTTGTGGCCTGGGAACCACCAGCGCTACAGTCCGGGGAGCATATTTTCTCACTCCTAGAGAGGGTGTAAGAGCTCATGTGCAGCATTTGCTAGCCTACACTTCTAAAGAGAAACCAGTGCTGCCTATCGTGGATCCCAGATATAATTTAGTCTATGATGGTAAGCTGAAAGAGGGTTTCTTCTCATGCTGGTCCCAGCTTAACGGTAAATGGGCCACTGGCAGCGAATATGCAGAAAAAATATTAAATCTACATCAGCAAATGGAAAAAGTTATTGCTGTTCATTCCTAAGCTTAGGAGGCAGGAAGTAAATCATGAAAATCGTTTTATATCAGCCGGAAATTCCCGGCAATACAGGTAATATTGCTAGACTATGTGCAGCTACAGGTAGCTCCTTGCATTTAATTCGTCCTCTTGGTTTTTCCTTAGATGACAAATATTTAAAAAGAGCAGGACTAGATTACTGGCACCTTTTAGATGTGCATTATTATGATTCTCTCTCTGAGGTTTTGGACAGCTATCCACAGTCAGCAAAATTTTTGTTGACCACCCATGCTCATAAATCCTACGCTAAGGTTAGTTATCCAGAGGATTCTCTTTTGATCTTTGGGAGGGAAACCAAGGGCTTGCCGGATGATTTTAGAGAGTGTTACAGTGAAGACTGTATCCGCATTCCCATGGTGAGCGAAGCAAGATCACTTAATTTAGCTAATTCTGTGGGCATAGTACTCTACGAAGCCTTGAGACAGAATAATTTTGACCAAGTGGAGGGCACAATATGATTTGCTTAAAAGAATTTGAGTTTGATGCGGCTCATTATTTGCCACATTATCATGGCAAGTGTGAGCATTTGCATGGACATACCTATAAATTAGTAGTGGAGGTGGAAGGTGCTCCCGATAAGGAGGGTATGGTTATGGATTTTACTGTTTTAAAGCGGACTGTTCAGGAATTGGTTTTGTCCAAGCTGGACCATGCCTGCTTAAATGATCTATTGCCTCAACCATCAGCAGAAAATATAGCTATTTGGGTGTGGCAACAGCTTCAGGCTAAGCTTGAGGGACCTAATTATAAGCTGACAGAGGTTCAGGTTTGGGAGACTAAAACCAGTGGTATAAAATACAGAGGTGAAAAATGTTAAAAGATGTGCAAGGCCAAAGTGATGCCAGACAAATCCCTTTAAAGCAGGTAGGTATTAACAATTTAAGCTGGCCTCTTGTGGTGAAGGATCCTAGGCTGGGGCAGCAGCATACTGTAGGTAAGGTCTCTTTGGCAGTTAATCTTCCTCATCATCAAAGAGGTACGCATATGAGCCGCTTTGTGGAGGTCTTAGGTGCCATGAAGCTTGTAGAACCAAGTGCTGTTGAGAATCTATTAGATAGCTTAAAGGAAAAATTAGAAGCTCAAAAGGCTACCATGACTATGAGCTTTCCTTACTTTATTATGAAGAAGGCTCCAGTTTCTGGCGCGCAAGCACCCTTAGAGATAAAATGCACCTATGAGGCAGAAAAAAACGAGAAATTTCATTTTCGCATGATAGTTGAGGTACCGGTGCACACTCTTTGCCCCTGCTCCAAGGAAATAAGTGATTGCGGCGCCCATAATCAAAGAGCTATAGCGAAAATGGAAATTGAAGCTAAACAGTTTATTTGGCTAGAGGAGCTGGTGGAGATAGCAGAAAAAGCTGCTTCCTCTCCTATATACAGCCTCTTGAAAAGGCCTGATGAAAAGTTTGTTACGGAAGAAGCCTATGCTCATCCTCGTTTTGTGGAGGATGCGGTAAGAGAGATGGCTATTTTATTAGAAGAAGAAAAAAGAGTGGACTGGTATAGAGTAACAGTGGAAAGCATGGAGAGTATTCATAATCATAATGCTTTTGCTTGTGTAGAAAAGGAGTGATCCCATGTTTTTTAAAATTCCTCTTACTAGTATAGAAGAGGTTATGCAGCAAATGGGTGTCCATGTAGGTGGAGTAGAGATTATGACCCAAAAAAGTCAGCTCCTTCCCTTAAAATTTTTAGCTGTACGTACACCTGCTGCTAATATTATTAAACAGGAAATGCTGGCTCTAGGTGGTGATTGCGCTACACCTGTGGGTGCTATTAATTGTGCTGCTGATTATGTGGATATTTTACTTCTAGGCAATGCCAAAACATATCAGCTTTTGTTGACTAAATTGGAAGCTATGAAAGATTGGTTTAAGCTTAACCAAGTTATTTCAGAGCTCCAAAATTTTCTGACTGCAATAAAGCCAACCACCAAGCTTGCTGATGGTAGAGTACTATCCTATGATAAGGTAGGAGTCATGGGCATTTTAAATATTACCAAGGATTCCTTTTATAGTGGATCCAGGGTGTCTTCGGACAAAGGCTTACTGGAAAAAGCAGGGCAAATGCTATCTGCTGGTGCCCTCATGCTGGATATTGGGGCGGAATCCACTAGGCCAGGGGCTGAACCTGTAGCTGAGGAGGAAGAAATACGGAGAATCTCTGAAGCAGTGCAACTGCTCCGTAAAGAATATCCCAAGGCTTTACTTTCCATAGATACCTACAGAAGTGCTACAGCTAAAGCTGCTTTAAGCTTGGGCGCGGATATTATCAATGATATTTCCGCCGCTACCGCTGATGATAAAATGCTGGAAGTGGTAGCCGAGTTTAAAGCGCCTCTCATTCTCATGCATATGAGAGGGACTTCAGCTACTATGCAGCAGCAAACCTCCTATGAAAATGTAGTGGAGGAAGTTGCCGGCTATCTTTTCACCAGAGCGGAGGTTGCTCAAGGTGCAGGCTTAAATAAAAATCAGCTAATTTTGGACCCGGGCATTGGCTTTGCCAAAAACGTGGAGGATAATTTAAAGCTGATGAAAAATTTAGAGGCTTTGACTTGTCATGGCTATCCGCTACTATTGGCGGCCTCGAGAAAAAGTACTATTGGTGCAGTTTTAGGCAATGTGCCTGCAGATGAAAGGTTGGAAGGAACCCTGGCTACTACAGCTAAAGCTTTTTATGCAGGAGCCAATTTAGTGAGAGTACATGATGTTCGTGAGCATGTGAGATTTCTTACTATGCTGGAGGCTATGGAAAAGTGACCAAGGGATATATAGGGTTAGGCTCTAATCTAGGCGATAGAAAAGCTAATTTACAA
>CAZTGQ010000180.1:0-4061 GCA_964613345.1 uncultured Acidaminococcales bacterium
TGATTAGTGCTTCTGGCGATTTTTTCTAGGGGTTCATTGTGTTACAGCCCCTTTGTCTTTTACAATTTAATTAACTCATAAGCTCTGGTACCCAAGCCAATTTTTTCTCCATGCTCCAAGCATTTTTCCCACGCACTTTCCGGCGTAGAATTATGGAAATGATCATGCCCCTTACAACCCTCCGGATCCTCTGCTAAGTGCTTACCTAGCTGAGAATTAGGCAGAGCAGGTGCGGCATTCACTAAATCCACGCAAGCTTGATCTAAAGCCACAGAATCTGTAGAAGCTAGCATACCGATATCACCTACAATAGGAGCATCATTTTCAGAATGACAATCACAGTTAGGCGACACATCCACAATAAGACTAACGTGGAATTGAGGCTTGCCATTAACAATGGCTAAAGCATATTCAGCCATCTTTTTGTTTAGATTGTCTAAAGAAGCATCATTATTGGCATGAATAGCATCCGTAGGACACAGCCCTAGGCAACGTCCACAGCCCACACATTTGTTAGTATCAATAGTACATTTTTTATTGGTAATGCTAGGCGCGCCATGAGCACAAATAGTCACGCACTTACCGCAACCCACGCACAGCTCTTGGTTGACCAAGGGCTTGCCGTCATTATGCATTTCCATTTTGCCGGCACGGGAACCACCGCCCATACCGATATTTTTCACAGCTCCACCAAAGCCTACCATTTCATGACCCTTAAAATGGGTAAGGGAAATAATAATATCCGCATCAGCCAAAGCTCTACCCACCTTGGCCTCTTTCACTAATTCACCATTAGGCACAGGTAAAAGAGCTTCATCCGGTCCCTTTAAGCCATCTGCAATAATCACATGACAGCCTGTACAAAAGGGATTGAAGCCGTTAGTATAGGCTGTATCCATATGCTCCAAGGCATTTTTTCTGCTGCCCACATAAAGAGTATTACAGTCCGTTAAAAAGGGCTTACCACCGGCAGCTTTAACCACATCCACCACAGCCTTAGCATAATTTGGTCTTAAATAAGCCAAATTCCCTGCCTCGCCAAAGTGCAATTTAATAGCCACAAATTTGTTAGTAAAATCAATTTGCTCCATACCTGCTTTTTTGATTAGCTTAGCTAATTTCTTTGGTAGTGGATCTCCCCCGTAAGGTGTTCTGAAATCTGTAAAATAAACCTTGGATTTTTCCATGCTTACTCCCCTTATTTGTTTATATTTTATTTAGCTCCAGGATAAGCCTTAAGACCTAAACCTAAAAGCTCAATAGCTCTGACAATATCTTCACTCTTTAAAACATAGGCTAGCCGCACTTCATCCACGCCCTTGCCCTCTGTAGCGTAAAACCCATAGCCCGGCGTTATCATCACTGTTTCGCCCTTATCCTGAAAATCAGTGAGCAGCCATTTAGCAAAATCCTCCGCATTAGCCACCGGTAATTTTACCATGACATAAAAGGCACCCTTAGGATCTGAGGACACAAGACCTGGTATTTTTGCTAAAGCAGCCTTAATCGTATCTCTCCGCTTACGATATTCTGTAGTAACATCTACGAAATATTCCTTAGGTGTACCATAAAGAGCGGTGGCCCCTGCTTGCTCTAAAGAAGCACAGCACAAGCGAGCCTGACAGCATTTCAAAATCTGTACACCCAGACCCTCGTTCTTCGTAATCAAGCAGCCTATTCGTGCTCCGCAGGCACTATAGCGCTTAGACACAGAATCAATCATAATCAGATGTTCATCTAATTCCGGCATAGCTGCAAAGCTAGAAAATTCTCCGTCATACACAAATTCTCTATACACCTCATCGGCAATGAGCGCCAAATCATGCTTAATAACAACCTTAGCAATTTCTTCCATTTCCTGCTTAGTGTAAATCACTCCCGTAGGATTACCGGGATTAGAAAGTAAAATTGCTTTAGTTTTAGGCGTAATATATTTTTCCATAATTTCTGCTGAAGGAAGATGATAGCCATTTTCTGCGCTGGTAGGAACGGCTACTATTCTGGCATTAAATTCCGTAATATAGCTTTTATAATTAGCATAGAAGGGCTCAAAAAGCAGAACCTCATCGTCAGCGTCACACAAACTCATTACCGCAAAGCCTACGGCCTCGCTACCGCCATTAGTCACAAAAATATTCTCCGGGCTGTAGTGAATATTCCACCCCTCGTAATATTTACGGATAGCCTCCACTAGCTCTGCATTACCTCTGGACACACCATAGGCCACAACCTTGGGATGATAGCTCTGCACTCCCTCATAAAAGGAAGCAGGTGTTTCCACGTCAGGCTGTCCGATATTTAAATGATAAACCTTTTTCCCTGACTTCTCTGCCGCCAAAGCATAGGGCGTTAATTTTCTCATTGGAGAGGAGGGGACTCTTTGAATACGATTAGAATACTTCATAAAAAATTCTCCCTTCGTCATGGACTTTGCCATTTTTTCAGTCTCTTATTATCATACTACCTTACCGAAAACAAGGCTAGTGATAAATCTTAACTTTTTTGTGACTTAAAGGAAAATAGCTGTTTCCTTCTTTTAAAAAGAAGCTATATCGCAACAATGCCTACGCACCATTAAGACATAGCTTCTTAGAAAACTATTTTAGAACTTACTAATAAGTCCTGCCTGCTCAAAACCATTGTTGGTCAAAAAACTGGTAATCTGCGCGGTAGTAGACCCTCCACCCTTGTCGGTGCTAAAGATATTCGCTATTCCCACGCTTTTACCACTGGTGGTCTTATAAAGCACGCCATCCACCACGACTAGTGTAGCATTCCAGCTACCATTTGTATTGGTACCGGAGGTAGCAAAATAAACCAAAGCTGAATTATTATAATTAGCATTAATACGCCAGCTTAATTTAGTTGTATAATCATCCCCATAAAGAGTTTGCAAAAGACTGGCCTCTACCTGAGGGAATTGCCCATCCAAGGCCTTCTTTAACGCCTCGCAAATGGCGCTACCACCCTTAGCACCCGCAGTCATAGCAGCTCGAGCTGCATCCAACATATCTGTATAAGACGCAGGTCCTATATACCCTGCCAAATAATCTTCTACCGTAGCATTGCTTAATTTCGAACTGGTATAAGTAGCACGACCATCGGCATTAAGATTATAGGCTTTTGCCTCCGGCTCATATTCCGTATTCACACCATGATTGTCCATAATCAACATCGTTTGTCTCGGTGGGATAGGTACGTCAGCCAATAAATTAGCAGCAACTAGCTCCTCCAGAGTAGGAACCGTAGAATTTTTAGTTCTATAAATTGTACTGGCACTATCTATAGTCCGCAAGTCTCCCAAGAGCTTTGCCCCTGCTGCACTTGCATTAGAATTTAAAATTCTAGGAATAGCTATACCTGCTAAAATGCCCAAAATAGCTATTACACACACCAATTCTATTAAAGTAAAGCCCTTACGCTTTAAACTAGCCCTTTTCTTCACCTTAGTCACCTTATGTCCTGAATTTACGATAGTTAGAAAATTGTATCTTTAATTCTTTTATTATACCATATTTACCTGCAAAAATGATAGTCTAACCCATAAATATCCTAAAGAACAATTTTGGCTGCAAAAATAGAACCGTAAGCATAATTTTCTCATGATTTTTCTTGGCGTACATGCTAAAATATAGACAAAAACACGTCTTTATAGGAGGTCCTATGTTCCCTCAAAAGCATAGCAAGGATATTTCCTTCCTTTTAACCAGCTGCGTCAGCCTTTTGCTAATTCTAGGCATTTGCTGTGGCATTTTTATAAAATATACCTTAGATAAAGAGCATAGACTTATTCAAGACTATCTCATAGATACCACTAGCAAAAGCTCTATTGCCATTAATGATAAAATTGAGGGCTATCTTTCCTCTCTCCGGGCTGTTTCAGCAGCACTTTCTTCCACCCACAGGGATCTTCCCTTAACAGAAAAAATCATCTGTCAAGAGCTATCCTTGGGTGAATTTCAAAGATTGGGCTACATTTATTGCGATGGTTCTAGCTTCGTAGCAGGGGGCTGTAACAAAATGAGGTTTTTCAACTTCATTTTAGTTACAGCTTTCTCTTT
>CAZTGQ010000181.1:0-4038 GCA_964613345.1 uncultured Acidaminococcales bacterium
GCGGTATCGAAATGCAAAGCACGGACCAAATTGCCGTATCTATTAGAGAGCAGGCTCAAATTGCTATCGCCGAATCAGATGTTATTTTATTTGTGTGCGATGCCAGAAGTGGTATTACCACCGAGGATGCAGAGGTAGCTAAGCTTTTACGTCAATCAAAAAAACCGGTAGTACTAGCTGTGAATAAGGCTGATACTCCTAAGCAAGAGGTTGAAATTTATGAGTTTTATAATTTAGGAATTGGTGAACCAATTCCTATTTCTGCTGCCAATCATCTAAACCTAGGGGATTTATTAGATGCGGTAGTAGAAAAGTTCCCTGCTGAATCCTTAACTAAGGATGAGGAGGATGATATTATTAAGGTGGCCATTATTGGTCGTCCTAATGTTGGTAAATCCTCTATCTTTAATACGCTGGTAGGTGAAACTAGATCCATTGTTAGTAATGTGGCCGGCACTACCAGAGATGCTATTGATACCCCTGTAACTAAGGACGGTCAAAAATATCTTTTCATTGATACGGCAGGTATGCGAAGGAAAGGAAGAATTGATGAGCCTATTGAAAAATATAGCATCATTCGTTCCCTAAGAGCAGTAGACCGTTCAGACGTGGTTTTAATGGTTATTGATGCAGTGGAGGGTGTTACTGAGCAAGATAAAAAGATTGCCGGTTATGCCCATGAAGCGGGCAAGGGTATTGTTTTAGTTGTCAACAAGTGGGATTTATACACTAAGGACAATTCCTCTACCCTGCGTTATACAGAAATGCTCCGTAAGGAAATAATTTTTATGCAATATGCTCAGGTTGCTTTTGTTTCTGCTCTAACTCAACAACGTATTCATAAATTACCTGAATTAATTAAAGCAGCAGCAGAAGCTAATTCCATGCGTATTTCCACGGCTATTTTAAACCAGGTGGTTACAGATGCTGTAGCTATTAATCAGCCTCCCCAGGATAAGGGTAAGCGTTTAAAAATTCTCTATTCTACTCAGGTTAAGGTTAAACCGCCTACCTTTGTTATTTTTGTTAATGAGCCGGAAATTATGCATTTTTCCTATCAACGTTATTTAGAAAATAAATTACGCGAAGCTTTTTCCTTTGAGGGTACACCTATTCAAATTATCGTGCGAGGAAAGAATGAGGACGAATAAGGGTTAATTATGATGTACTTATGTGCTGCTTTTATCGGTTATCTTTGGGGCTCCGTTCCCTGTGGCTTAGTTTTTGTCCGCCTAGTTTGTGGTATTGATATCAGAGACTACGGTAGCCACAATATTGGTACTACTAATGTGTTCCGTACAGTAGGAGCTAGAATGGCTTCCTTTGTGCTTTTAGGAGATATGCTAAAAGGATGCGTGGCAGTTTTAATGGTGCGCTATCTTTTCAATTCCACTGGAAATCTTCACTTGGATTTAGTAACAGCTATCTGCGCTATTTTAGGACATAATTATTCTGCCTTTTTACATTTTAAAGGAGGCAGAGGTGTAGCTACAGGTCTAGGACTAATTTTCTTTTTCATGCACGACGTGTCAATTTTCATTGTCACGGTTTGGGTTGCCATTGTCTTTGTAACAAAATATGTTTCTTTGGCTTCGGTGCTAGCCGCTTTTTTAGCTCCTGTGGCTGCCTTTTATAGAAGCTATCCTTGGGAGCTGGTTGCTTTTTCTTTGGCAGCGGCAGTTTTCGTTATTGCAAGACATCGAGAGAATATTGTTCGTTTACTTCATGGCACAGAAAGTAAAATTAAGGAAGGTCATCTAGTGCCTAAGAAAGAAGAAAAGAAGGAAGAATAGTATGCAAATATCCGTTATCGGAGCAGGGAGCTGGGGTACAGTCCTAGCACAAATTTTACATGACAATGGACATGAGGTTATTCTATGGGCCAGAAGTGAAGCTAAGGCAGCTACTATAGCTGCCTTGCATTGTAATGAGGATTATTTACCTAAATTATATTTAGATAAGTCCATTGTTATTACAGCAGATTTAAAAAAAGCAGTAACAGCGGCAGAGGTTTTAGTTTTAGTAGTACCTTCTAAGGCCATGTCGGACTTAGCTGATAAAATCAGTAAGCTAAGCACCTGTGAAAATAAAATTATCCTATCCTGCACTAAGGGCTTTGATGAAGCTACCAATTTAACTATGAGTCAAGTGTTAGCAAAGCATTTGCCCAAGGCTCAGGGACTTGCGGTTATGAGTGGCCCCAACCTAGCAGGAGAGTTAGCCTTAAGGCAGCCAAGTGCTACGGTTATTGCTAGTGCTAAAGAGGAAGTTGCTCTCAAGCTGCAAAATATTTTTATTAATAAATACTTTAGACCCTACACCTCTACAGATATATTAGGAGTAGAGCTAGCCGGTGCCTTAAAAAACTGTATGGCTCTGGTGGCCGGCATGATGAGAGGCTTAAGCTTTGGTGATAATTCTCTTGCTGCACTGATTACCAGAGGCTTAGCGGAAATAACCAGATTGGGTGTAGCCTTAGGTGCCCAGGAAGCTACCTTTAGAGGCTTAGCAGGGATGGGTGACTTAATTGCTACCTGCATAAGTACAAAAAGCAGAAATCACTTAGCTGGTAAGGCCTTGGCGCAGGGAAAAACATGGGAAGAAATCCAAAAAAATAGCAAAATGGTTATAGAAGGGATCACTACTGCAAAGGTTGCTCAGAGCTTAGCCATAAAGCATAATGTGGAACTACCCATTATTAACCAACTTTGTTCTGTACTTTTTGCACAACAACCAGTGGAAACGGCTCTCACAGCCTTAATGGATCGCAGCGGAAAAAAAGAATAGTAGTAGCCTATTCTTTTTTTTTGTGCTATAATGTCTACCATGGACAAAACAATATACTTTATGGAAAGGACACAACCATGGACAACGCTAATAAATCTATTTTTTATCTTGTAAGGGACGAAATATTACCAGAAGCAATCAAAAAAACTATTGTGGTGAAGGATTTGCTTAAACGAGGTGAGGTACGAACTGTCAATGAGGCTGTAGTTAAGGTGGGCTTAAGTCGGAGCGCCTATTATAAATATAAGGATTATGTTTTTCCTTTTTATGATGCCAGTAAGGAAAAAATTATTACTCTTTCCTTACTTTTAGAGCATAAATCCGGAGTTCTGTCTAAGGTGTTAAATACCATTGCCGCAGATTCTGGCAGTATTATGACTATAAATCAGGGCATTCCTTTGCAGGGAGTTGCCAATACTACTATTTCCTTAGAAACAAAATTCTTGACAATCGATTTAGAAGCATTACTAGATAAAATAAGATTAATAGATGGAGTTAAGCGCTTGGAGCTTTTAGGCCAAGTGGATTAATTCAAGAAAGAAATGAGGGGAAACAATGAAAGATGTAATTAATGTTGGCTTATTGGGCTGCGGCACGGTAGGCGGAGGTGTTATTAATATTCTTAAGGATAACGCCGAAGAAATTAGTAAGAGAGTAGGAGTACCTGTTAAAATCAAACAGGTTTTGGCTAGACACCCGGAAAAGGTTGCAGCCCTAGATCCTACCTTAGCTACCACTGAAGATTTTAATGAAATTGTTACTGATCCCGAAATTGATATTGTAGTGGAGCTATTGGGGAGAGAACATCCGGCTAAAGAATATATGTTGGATGCTCTTAAGGAGCATAAGAATGTCGTTACAGCCAATAAGGATGTTGTGGCTAGGTACGGCAAGGAGCTTTTTGATTTAGCAGGGGCTAATAATTTGGATTTCATGTTTGAAGCTGCTGTAGCCGGTGGCATTCCCATTATTAGACCGTTAAAGGCCTGTCTTGCAGCCAATAAAATTTCTTCCCTCATGGGCATCATTAACGGCACCACAAACTATATGCTGACCAAAATGTCCAAGGAGCATTTAGATTTTGATGATGTTTTAGCTCAAGCTCAGGCTAAAGGCTATGCAGAGTCCGATCCTACCGCTGATATCGGTGGAATGGATGCTGCTAGAAAGCTAGCTATTTTAGCTTCTATTGCCTTTAATACGAGAATTGATTTGGATGATGTAGCTGTAGAGGGTATTCAAAGGATCAAT
>CAZTGQ010000182.1:0-4007 GCA_964613345.1 uncultured Acidaminococcales bacterium
TAATGGTATGGATATTAAACAATTTGATACCAGTGCAGATGCTCTATTAGAAATGCAGACAGGTAATGCTCCTGCTGCTATTGTGGATAAGCCTGTAGCTGAGTACTATGCTGCTTTAGAGGGCAAGGGTAAGGGCAAGGTTAATGTTATCGTAGTGCCAGATTCTAAGTCCGAGCTTTTAGGCTTTGTTATGAGCAAAGACAACAAGGATTTACAGGCTAAGGTGAATAAGACCCTAGCAGAAATGAAAAAAGATGGCACTTATAACAAAATCTATAAAAAATGGTTTAATGTAGATGCACCTAACCTACCGGAAACCGCAGAAAAAGCTTTGGGTTTATAAGCTAAATGACCGCAGGAGCAGCAATTATGCTGCCTCTGCGGTTTTCTTTATGTTAAAGTATCATAATGTAAACAGGAAATTGCCTAATTGAAGAAAATTAGGTATAATAGAGCATGTTCGGAGGTACGCCATGAAGGTAGCTGTTTGTGGTTGTTTATTAGGACACAATTGTAAATATAATGGTAAAAACAATAGAAATGAGCAGCTCCTTACTTTTCTGCAGGATAAGGAGATTTTTTCTTTGTGCCCAGAGGCTATGGCTATGCTGCCCATACCCAGACCACCCATTGAGTGGTTGGGAGATAGAGCGGTGAATAGTACTGGTCACGATTACACAGCTGAATTCGTTTTAGGTGCGCAAAGGGCTATGTCTTTAGTTAAGCAGATAGAGCCGGAGATGGTGATTTTACAGCCACGTAGTCCTAGCTGCGGCGTTGGACAGATTTATGATGGCACCTTTACGAAAACTCTTGTCCCCGGTAATGGGGATTTTGCCGCTCTTCTTTTAGCTCATGGCTATCAGATAAGTAGAGAGCAGCTTAGCGATAAATTTATTATCTTAAATAAATCTTGAGGAGTAGCTATGTTTTTTATTTTCGGTATTAATCAAAAAGAAGAACAACTTAAATTTGATCAAGTGGTAGTATGTGATAATTGCGGTAGATATGGGCACATGACGGTATGGGTGACCTATTCCTACTTCATGCTTTTTTTCATACCGCTTTTTAATTGGGGACACAGGTATTTTGTGCGCATGGGCTGCTGTGGAGCTTTTTGCGAGATAGATAAGGAGCTGGGTGAAAAAATTGCGGCTGGGCAGGTCACCACCATTGCGCCGGAGGATTTACCCTTCCGTCAAATTGTTAATCAGCTGCATCGGTGTCCTCTTTGTGGCTATGGCACGGAAGAAAATTTCACCTTCTGTCCTCATTGCGGAACTAAACTGGAAATAAAAGATAAAGAATCGTAAGACAGGTATTGAAACCTGTTTTACGATTCTTTTTTATGGTGAGTATTATTAGTTTATGCTGGAGAAGGTGGCAAAACGCCAACCACTGGCAGTATTGACATAGAGAAAATCCTTGGTGCGATAGCTACTAACTTTTTTATCCAGGGGATTATTATACATTTCCGTTTTAGCTTGGAGATTAATTTTGTCCACGCTGGGTCTAGTAATAGTGAAGGTAGTATTACCTGCTAAAATATTATGTCCACGACTGGCGGGAGCCACATAAAGCACATTGTCAAATTCTCTATAGGCTCTGGAGGTGCTTAGGAGCATACTGGATAATTCAGGGGTAAAGACGGTGTACATTGCTTGTCTTAATTGCCCCATGGTCTTAATACCGGGATAATTCACATTATAGTAAATCATGTAGCCAGCTTCTTTTTTGGAGGTGCCATCGGTGGGAAGAGTATTGTGGTCAAACCAATTGTAGACCACCAAAGCTTTATCATAGGCTGCCTTTACTTCCTCATCAGTAGGAGCAGCGGGACTTGCAAGGCAGCTGCCTGCCATAATTAAACAGGAAACACCTAGGAGAGCCAAGGCTTTTAATATTTTCATCAGTATACACTCCTTGTCTAAGATTGTTATTTATCTTAGTACATTTTAACACATAAAGGAGCACTGGGGTAGAGCCAGAAAAAATTATCTGGGGTAATTTATAATTTGAAGCGATAGCCCACGCCTCTCACTGTTTCAATAGCCTCAGCTAAGGACGGTACAGAAGCTAGCTTGGCTCTCAAGTGGCGAATATGGACGTCTACAGTTCTGGTATCACCATAGTACTCATAACCCCAAATATCTTCTAATAGCTTTTCTCTGCTAAAGGCTTGAGATGGGTGGGAGATAAATAGTAAAAGCAAATCAAATTCCTTAGGGGTGAGCTCCAATCTTGTGCCAGAGAGAAAGGCTTCGTAGCTGGTAGTATTAATAGTTAGCTCGCCTACGGACAAGACCTCTACTGACGGCGCTACTGGGATGGTGCTACGCCTTAAAACAGCCTTTATTCTGGCTAAAAGCTCTCTGGGAGCAAAGGGCTTGGTTAAATAATCATCAGCGCCTAGCTCTAGGCCCAGAACCTTATCCACCTCTTCTCCCTTGGCAGTGAGCATAATAATAGGCAGACAGCTGCTGGAAGGAGAGCTCTTTAGCTGCCGGCAGACTTCTAGGCCGTCAATTCCAGGCAGCATGAGATCTAAAAGTACTAGCTGGGGATTTTCCTCAGCAACCAATTCCAAGGCTTTCTTACCATTGTCGGCTTCCACTACCTGGTAGCCGGCTTTTTCTAGGTTGAATTTTAGCAGCATTCTAATATTAGCTTCATCATCTACGATTAGTATTTTAGTCAATGTTTTCACTCCTTATATTTCTAAGGTAATTGTATAAAGAATGGTGAAGAAAGACAATAGAATTTTAATTATCTTTACATAAACTTAACATTCTCGCAACCTGTCCATAATAAAGGACTGGTATAGTAGGTCTCACAAAGGAGGGCATATGGATAACGCACTTGAGGTGAAAAATTTAAATCTCTATTATGGAGAGCATCAAGCTTTAAAGGATATCAATATGGATATCCCCAAAAACAAGGTTACAGCCTTTATAGGACCTTCCGGTTGTGGTAAGTCTACCTTCCTGCGCACACTTAATCGCATGAATGATTTGATTGAGGGCGTGAGGATTACCGGGCGCATCAGCCTAGAGGGGAAAAATATTTACGAGCCAGGTACTGATGTAGTGGAGCTACGTAAGAAGGTGGGGATGGTATTTCAAAGACCCAACCCCTTTCAGATGAGCATTTACGATAATATTGCTTATGGCCCTAGAATTCATGGCGAAACTAAAAAGTCCGTCTTGGATGAGCTAGTAGAAAAAAGTCTTAAAGGAGCAGCGCTGTGGGAGGAAGTGAAGGATAGACTTAATTCCTCTGCCCTAGGTATGAGTGGTGGACAACAGCAAAGACTGTGCATCGCCAGACTTCTTGCGGTAGAGGCTGAAATACTGCTTATGGATGAACCCTGTTCAGCTTTGGATCCTATTTCTACTATGAAAATCGAAGAGCTAATTACCCAGCTCAAGGAAAGCTACACCATTGTTATGGTTACTCATAATATGCAGCAGGCTTCTCGTAGTGCTGATTTGACGGCTTTCTTTTTACTGGGGGAAATGATTGAATGTCAAGACACTAAGGTGGTCTTTACTAATCCTAGGGATAAAAGGACGGAAGACTACATCACAGGGAGGTTTGGCTAAATGGAAGAGGTTAGACAGGAATACAATCAAGACCTGCAAAAGGTGAGAGAAGATATTTTAGATATGGGGCAGTTAGTTGTACAAGCTCTTCTTGATGCCATTACCGCCTTGAAAAATAGGGATGAGGAGCTAGCTGCTCAGGTTATCTTTAGAGACAAGGAGATAGATTTAAAGCAAATTGTCATTGAGGATAAAACGGTGGAGCTCATTGCTCTCCAGCAGCCAGTGGCTACGGATTTAAGGGTGCTTTCCACTGCTCTTAAAATGACTACTGATTTAGAACGCATTGGTGACCATGCTAAGAAAATTGCTAAGGTGGCTAATGCCCTTGGTCAGAAGGAGCTATTTAAGCCCCTGATAGATTTACCTAAAGCAGCAGATTATGCTGCCATGATGGTGGAAAAG
>CAZTGQ010000183.1:0-3981 GCA_964613345.1 uncultured Acidaminococcales bacterium
TATCTGCAAAAGAATGGAATCCCCGTTATTCCCAATGTCAGATGGAGCGATGAGTCCAGTTTCGTATACTGCTTTTTAGGCGTTCCGAAGAAATCTATTGTATCTGTTAGCACACATGGATGTATCACCACGAAAGCACAAAAAGATATGTTTAGAATTGGCATGGAAGCTATGCTGGATGCCATAGAGCCATGTGATGTTTTAGTTCATGGCTATATGCCAGCAGATGTATTTCAGTCTTTCGAGGGACAGGTACCATTTCACCGTTATGCCAGCCAGTTTGAACGTACACACCGAAAGGCAGGTGTGTGATATGGGGACTTGCTATAAGGGTAATTCTCAGTATTATCGAAGTATAGGACAGAATGTTCTACTTGCATCATCGAAATACCACTACAAAAAGGGTAGATTTGGTGTAAACAGCCAAAGTACAGGTCAGCGAACACGCAATATAGCATCAGCAAATCCTCTTTCAACTGCCAGAGACTTCTATGATAAGATAGCTATGGGTGGAAAAGAGACTATATCAAGAAATGGAAATCTCAATATCACTCGTATGGCAGACAGGACTGTAATTACTATGCGAACGACGTCGCATTCTGACGGCACTCCTGTTGTTGAAATCAATATTGAAAAGAGTTTCCATTCAGGCGGCGTTAAACAACAAAAAATACATTTTATATCGGAGGATAAATGATGAATACTATTGACAATCGCTTTTCAAACGAAACCATTGTCATCTTGAAATCCCTTATAAATAGGACATTAAAAAAGATAAAGCACAACAAATTTATGTATGGCCCTGGCGTATATGGTATTGTCGGACTATACATAGATGACAATGTATACAAAATATCTAATTTAATCGAGGTGCAAGATTATTTCGGAAAGCTAGAGGATGTTGCATATTTTCGTTTTGAATCTTCACAATCTTCACAAATTGTATCTCTGCTTGATGGCGAAGGAATGATTGATTACCAGATTGGAAGCATAATAAAAGAAATACGCATAGTGAATGAAAATCAACGATTGTATCACAACAACGAACAAACATATAATGTTTATACCGTTAGAGGTTTGATTTTCGTCTTTGATGATGGCAGAGAATTATCATTTGAAAAACCTGTTTGGTTTTCTGAAGATATTTATGTAGAAAAGGGATACGGTCTATATAGCAAGTTTACATCTGAAGATGACTTTGCTGAAGGTTGGGAAGATTGCGAGGGGTACACCACAAAATGCACTCGTAAAATTATAATAATCTCTTAAAATTCTTTTATGTGCGTAGGCGCATCTTTCGGTGCACATAATATCTACACCATTGTTATTAACACCGAGAAATATCAAATACAGTTTGATGATGCTTTGATTATTCAAACCACCAAAAATTCGTATGTCTTTTACCGAGGCTGGCAGTTTAGTGAACTCATCCATTTTTCAACGAATAAGAGCTACAATAATCTATGTCCAATAAAAAAATTGTTGAAAGCTGGAATAATGATGGCGAATACAATATTTGTGTAAATCGAATAAGCATTGACATTTCAGTAGTGAACTAATCCATAAAAAGGTGTCGCAATGTGTAATCATCTCACATTGCGACACCTTATCTTATTTGTAAATCATCTTATCCAGAACAATTTTCTCTGCCCGGTTACGAATGCTGTTCATTCTCTGAGCCCAGACTAGCTGCTCACTGGTTTTTCACCTCATCCACCGCGTGCCGCGGTCCCCCTTCCCCTACAAGGGGAAGGCTTCTTGTTGCTACTACTTCTGCTTTTAAGCCTTCCCCTGAGGGGGAAGGTGGCACGCCTTTGGCGTGACGGATGAGGGCTACCCTAAACTTTTTTAGAAACTTTTGCCCATAGCTTCTACTGTTTTTCTAATATCCTCAGCACCTAAGATACTGCTAATCATGGCACAACCACTAGCTCCGGCCGCCCGAACCAGAGGATACTGAGTTAAACCAATACCGCCAATACCCACCAAAGGAATTTTCACAGCTTTTTTTATTTCTTTTAAGACTTCTAAGCCAACTACCTTTGCATCACCCTTACTACCGGTAGGGAAAAGTGCTCCCACGCCCAAATAATCAGCCCCTTGCTTTTCAGCTAAAATTGCTTCCTCCACATTATGAGTAGAAATACCAATAATAGCATCCTCTCCTAAAGCTTTTCTAGCTTCTACCATAGCTTCATCACTTTGACCAAGATGAACGCCCTGAGCATTTAACCTTTGGGCCACAGCTACATTATCATTAATCAAAAGAGGTACCCTATATTTGCCACACAGCTCCTGCACTTTTTCTCCCACCTGCAAAAATTCTGACATAGAGGCATCCTTTTCCCGCAGTTGAACCAAGGTTACTCCACCTGCTAAAGCCTCCTCCAAACAATAAAGGAAATCTCTTCCCTGCAGGCAGTGCCTATCCGTCACTAAATAAAGACTATAATCTATATAAGGCTTCATATTCTAGCTCCTTGAAAGTTATTTTCCAGGTCCTCTCCTGTTAGGGCATGAATTTCATCTAATAAAATACTTCTAAAGCTTCCCGGACCGTGAGCCCTTTGGGCTGCTCTTTCTCCCGCAATATTCATAGCCGTTAAGCCGAAAATTGCCGCAGCCAAGTAGTTATCAGTAGCTCCTGCTGCCGCCCCTGTGAGAGTAGTAGTCATGCAGCCTGTACCGGTAATACTGCTAAGCATAGCATCGCCGTTTTTCGCTTCCCAAGTCACCGCTCCATCACTAATTACATCCTTAGCTCCGGTAATAGCTACCACACAGGAGAATTGTTGAGCTAAAAGGGGCGCTAGCTCAGTAGCCTTAAGCTCCGTCTCTTCCACTGCATCCACGCCCTTACCCTCTGCCTTAGCACTGGCTAAAGCACTGCACTCAGATAAATTCCCTCGAAGGATAGTCACCCCTTCAGCTAAAAGCTTTAAAGCGCAGTTCAATCTATATTCTGTAGCCATTACACCCACTGGGTCTAGCACCACAGGAATCCGCCTTTTTCTCGCCACCTGTGCTGCCCTTTCCATAGCTGCAAATTTACCGGCATTAATAGTCCCAATATTTAAAACTAGAGCATCAGCCTTACCTGTCATTTCCCCCATCTCCTGAAGCTCATCAGCCATGACAGGACTAGCCCCGATAGCTAAAGCCATATCTGCACAAAATCCAGCAGTAACATAATTAGTCAAGTGATGCACCAAAGGCCGCTTATCTACAATAGCCTGCCGTAATACAGACATATTTCTTACAAGCTCCTGCATTACTCCAACCCCGCTTTCTTAAACATTTCCACGAAATGATGAGTTGGTCCACAGCCCTTACCAATAGCCAAGGAATGCTCAATAGCCAAGGTCACATAAGCCTTACTTTTGCTCACAGCCTCTTTTAAGGATAGACCTTGGGCAAGATTAGCAGCTAAAGCAGAAGAAAGAGTGCAACCGGTTCCATGGGTATTTTTTGTAGCAAATCTTTTACCAGAGAACCAAAGGCCCTGCTCCTGCAGCTGCAAATAATCATCCGCACTGTCATTTAAATGCCCCCCCTTAATAAGCACAGCCTTAGGTCCCATAGCCAGAATATCCTTACCTGCTCTAACCATTTCCTCCATATTCTCCACCTTATAGCCCACCATTTTTTCTGCCTCAGGCAAATTAGGTGTGACTAAAGTAGCTAGGGGTACCAATTCTGTTATTAAGGTTTGAGCGGCCTCAGGTTCTAAAAGATCAAAACCACTTTTAGAAACCATTACCGTATCCAACACAACCAGCTTAGGTTGATATTGGCGCAATTTTTCTGCAATAATTTTAATAATAGGGATTTGGGAAACCATCCCGATTTTCACACCATCCACTCTAATATCAGAAAATACTGCATCTAGCTGAGCGGCTACAAGCTCCGGCGTAATATTTTGGATAGCCGTAACACCCACCGTGTTTTGTGCCGTCACCGCTGTAATAACACTCATACCAA
>CAZTGQ010000184.1:0-1390 GCA_964613345.1 uncultured Acidaminococcales bacterium
TGTCCGGATTGTCGCATAGCCAGAAAACAGCGTGTCAACGGACCCAAAATAACGCATACTGCTGTGTGCGCTCACTGTGGTGCTGAAACCCAAGTTCCTTTTCGTCCCTCCATGGATAGACCAGTTTACTGTAGGGACTGCTATAATAAGCTAAAAGACGAAGGTGTAATCTAAACAGGAAACCGACTATCTACTCTGAGCATAAGATAGTCGGTTTTTTCTGTTCAAGAGTAACTTTTTTTGGTATAATAACATGATACATATTCTATTTTAAGGAGTGCGAGCCAAATTTTAAAATTCAAACATATTACTATTGAGGACAAGCCTATTTTTGACGACTATTTTGGTGAAGGGCTGTATCAGGGCTCGGAAAGCTGTTTTGGTAGCTTATTTATTTGGCGTGGCTGTTATGATGCGTTTTGGGCTATTAGCCATGGCTTTTTAATTATTATGGTTACTGTTAAAGGGGTGAATTTTCTTTTGGCTCCTTTTGGCGGCCGAGGTGATGATTTGCCAAGGGTTTTGGCTGATTTGAAAGAATATTTTCAGGGAAAACCCTTTGAGTTTCATGGTATTTATGAAGCTACTATGGAACGTTTTAAAACGTATTTACCAGAGCTTACGGAATATCTTGATGATAGGGATAATTGGGATTATGTCTATCTTAGAGAAAAATTAGCCACTTTATCCGGACGTAAGTATCATAGCAAGAAAAATCATGTTAATGCTTTTAAAAAGGAAAATCCTGACTATGCTTATGAGCCTATCACCGCTGCTAATAAGGATGAATGCATAGCCTTTGCTGAGGTTTGGTGTGAACATCGTGAGGAAGAGGACCCCAGCATTAAGTGCGAAATGTGTGCGATTAAAGAAGCCTTAGATAACATGGAGCCCTTGGGAATTAAGGGCGGCCTTATACGCTTAAAGGGCAAGGTTGAAGCCTTCAGCTTTGGAGAGCTTCTAAATAAGGATACGGCAGTGGTTCATGTGGAAAAGGCTAATCCTGAGATTAGAGGTCTTTATTCCATTATTAATATGGAATTTGCCGCCAATGTTTTTCCTCAGGTGACATACTTAAACAGAGAAGAGGATATGGGAAAGGATGGTCTGCGCAAGGCCAAGGAGTCCTATAATCCGGAATTTATGGTACATAAATATAACACTATTATTAAATAAAAGGAGAAGCCATGGATTTTTCTTTAATCAAAGAAAATGCTTTGCCAGCTGTAGCCCAGCTCTGGTCAGAGTGCTTTGAAAAAGAGGGCAGCGCCTTTCATAGCTGGTATTTTCAGCACTATGCTCTGCAGCAAAATAAAATCATAGGTGGTTATGACCAAGGACAGCTTGCTACCATGGTGCATCTTAATCCCTATACTTTATTTTTACGGGG
>CAZTGQ010000184.1:1400-3949 GCA_964613345.1 uncultured Acidaminococcales bacterium
ATACTAAATATCTAGTTGGTGTAGCCACTTCACCTCTTTTTAGAGGTAGGCATGTTATGGGGGAGCTTTTAACCACCACCTTTAATTTATTAAGAGCAGCTAAGCAGCGCATCATATTTTTGCAGCCCATTAATGCAGGTATTTATCAGCCCTATGGTTTTGCTTATACTCATTTTAGACAAAAATACGTAATGCCACTTAAGGCTCTAACTATTTTTCCTGTAGACTATGAATTAGGAATGGAAAAGCTACCCCTAGAGGATGCTGCGAAGCGTTTAGCGTCGGTTTATACACAGGCTATGACTAATTATCATGGTTATGTGGTGAGAAGCAAAGAGAACTGGGATAATATACTCACCGTTGCCCAGCAGGATGAGCTTGAGCTTGCGTTGGTGACAGAGGACGGCAGAGATTTAGGCTATGTGCTTTATCAAAGGCAAAAGGAAAAGATTATTGTACAGGAGCTGCTTGCCCTATCTGCCAGTGCCAAGAGAAGACTCTTAGCTTATTTAAGAGGCTTTAGCGGTACCTATGCGACCCTAGAATGGTTGGGGGAGATAGATGATTTAAGCTATCTCCATTTTAAAGAGCAGAGCTTTAGTCCCCAGCTTGCCCCCTTCATGATGGGGCGAGTTATTAATGCTGAAGGCTTGTTAGCAAGCTTAATGCTGCCGAAGCAATACCTTGGTAAAGAATTTATTATTTATGTTAAAGACGACTTTATGCCAGTTAACACTGTTTATGCTAAGGCTATAGTGTCAAATGGTGGACTGGACTTTAAGCCAACGGTGGAAGTCCCTGATTTAACTATGGATATTACAACTCTTACCCAACTCTATATGGGAACCTATAATGCTGAGTTACTGTCTAGACAGGGAAGAATTCTTGCAGCTAAACCGGAGCTGATAGAGCTATTAGAAGTTCTTTTCCCGGTAAAAAATAATTATATAAACGAATATTTTTAGGCGGAGGCGACCATGAAGGTGGAAATCAAAAGAATTTTTGTGGAAAAGAAAAAAGAGTATGCGGTGGAGGCTTTAGGCTTGTTCCAAGATTTGAAGCATACCTTGGGCCTGACTAAGCTTACAGGAGTTCGTATTATCAATCGCTATGATATCGCTAATCTTTCTGCGGAGGACTACTTGGCCGCTAAGGAAGTTGTTTTAGCAGAACCACCCTTGGATAAAATTTACGAAGAAAAATTAACGCTGCCTAAGAATGCTACTACTTTTGTAGTTGAGCTATTGCCAGGCCAGTATGACCAAAGAGAGGATTTTGCTGAGCAATGTATTCAGCTTATTTCTCAAAAGGATAGACCTGTTGTAGCTGCTGCTAAAGTCTATGTTTTAACCGGTGATTTGTCCAAAGCAGATTTGAACAAGATAAAGAAATATTGTGTAAATCCTGTTGAAGCTCAAGAGGCTGCTTTCGCTAAGCCTTTGACCTTGGAGGCAGAATTTGCTGTGCCAGACCCTGTGGCAGTTGTCAAGGGCTTTAGAAGGTTTACCTCCGCTCAGCTAGAAGAATTTAGAGTGCAGGAGGGACTGGCAATGAGTAAGGCTGATTTGGCCTTCTGTCAGAAATATTTCCGTCAGGAAAAGAGAGAGCCTTCCATTACGGAAATTAAGGTTCTGGATACCTATTGGTCAGACCATTGCCGTCACACCACCTTTGAAACACAAATTAAAAAGGTAAAAATTGCTGAAGGAGTCTTTACTGATCCGGTTGCAGATAGCTTTAAGCTTTATAAAAAAGATAGAGATTTTGTTTATGGTAAGGATACTAAGCGTCCTATTACTCTTATGGACATGGCTGTTTTAGCCACCAAAAAACTGAAAAAAGAGGGTAAGCTAGAGGATTTGGATGCCTCTGAGGAAATAAATGCCTGTAGTATTGTAGTACCTATTACCAATAATAAGAAAAAAGAAGATTGGTTGGTTATGTTTAAAAATGAAACCCATAACCATCCTACGGAAATAGAGCCCTTCGGTGGAGCAGCAACTTGTCTAGGCGGTGCTATTAGAGATCCCTTGTCCGGTCGCAGCTATGTTTATCAGGCTATGCGTGTCACTGGTTCAGGGGACCCACATACTGCTTATAATAAAACCTTAAAGGGTAAATTACCTCAAAGAAAGATTACTATCGGAGCTGCTGCTGGTTATAGCTCCTATGGCAATCAAATTGGCTTAGCTACCGGTAGTGTGGAGGAATACTATCACGATAGATTTGTAGCAAAGCGTATGGAGATTGGTGCTGTAATTGGTGCTGCACCTAAGGTTGGTGTTGTAAGATAACGTCCGCTGGTTGGAGATTTAATAATTCTCTTAGGCGGTCGCACAGGTAGAGATGGTATGGGCGGAGCTACAGGCTCTTCCAAGGAACATACTCTGCAGTCTTTATCCAGCTGTGGCGCCGAAGTACAAAAGGGTAATGCTCCTAACGAAAGAAAGATTCAACGTCTTTTTAAGGACCAAGCTGTCACTCGCTTAGTGAAGCGTTGCAATGATTTTGGCGCCGGCGGTGTTTCTGTAGCTATAGGCGAATTAGCT
>CAZTGQ010000185.1:0-3912 GCA_964613345.1 uncultured Acidaminococcales bacterium
CGGTCCTTCTGCCCAGGGTATTATCCCTGCCTGCAGAGCCCTCATTGCCCCCATCGAATTAGCGACTAACCGTCAAGCCTATTACATTGGTAAGCCCAATCCCCTGATGATGCGCACAGGCCTAAAACGTTTAGGCGTTCACTCCGAAGAAGCAGTAATGATTGGTGATAGAATGGATACGGATATTGTAGCAGGCGTGGAAACCGGTCTGGACACCGTTTTAGTCCTCTCCGGAGTTTCTACCAGAAAAAATATCAAGAAATTTTCCTACCAGCCCCATTACATTTTAAACGGAGTAGGAGATATTGTTCCCCCAAAATAGCCACTACCTTTTTTAATTCCTTTCTTTTCTTCAAAATAGAAAAGCTATATACTGGAAGTAATTTATATTATGGGAGGCCCCTCATGCTCAAAGTAACCCTAGGAAAAACAGGTATAACAGTTAACAAAAATGGTTTCGGTGCCCTGCCTATTCAAAGAATAAGTGCGACTGAAGCCGGTAAGCTTTTACGCAAAGCCTATGACCACGGTGTCCGCTATTTTGATACGGCCAGAGCCTATTCCGATAGCGAAGAAAAAATTGGCCTAGCCCTCAGTGATGTACGTCAGGATATCTTTATTGCCACTAAAACCATGGCTAAAACAGGTCCGGACCTCCGTAAGGATCTCGAAGCAAGTTTAAAATACTTAAAAACGGACTATATTGATGTCTATCAATTTCATAATCCGCCCTTCGTTCCCCGTCCCGGTGACGAAAACGGTCTTTACGATGAAGCTCTCAAGGCTCAACAGGAAGGCAAAATTCGCTTCATCGGTATCACTAATCACAGAATGAAGGTAGCCATGGAAGCAGCAGAAAGCGATCTTTTTGCTACCATGCAATATCCTTTTTCCTATTTGGCAGATCAAAGCGAATTTGACCTAGTAGCTAAATGCGTGGAGCATAAAATGGGTTACATCGCCATGAAGGGTATGGCCGGCGGTCTCATTAATAACGGACGTCTTGCCTACGCCTTTATGTCCGGGCAGGAGCATGTGCTCCCCATTTGGGGTGTACAAAAAGAAGCTGAGCTGGACGAATTTCTGGACTGTCAAGACAATCCTCCGATTCTAGACGAAGAAATGCAGGCCATTATTGCCAAGGATCGCCAAGAATTAGTTGGCAATTTCTGCCGTAGTTGTGGCTATTGTATGCCCTGTCCTGTAGGAATTAATATTCCTCAAGCTGCCAGAATGTCCCTGCTGCTACGCAGAGCACCTCTCAGTCAAAATCTAACGCCTGCCACTACGGCTAATATGCAACTAATTCCCAAATGCTTACACTGTAATAACTGCAAAAACCATTGTCCCTATGGTCTAGATACTCCCAGTCTTCTGCAAGCAAATTATCAAGACTATTTAACCTTCTTAAAATAAATTCCTAAACTAAATACCCCTCTTCCTTAAAGGAAAAGGGGTATTTACTATTTAAACCTAAAGACTGGCATGGAAGGTTCTCTTAATAACCTCCAATTGCTGCTCTTTGGTGAGACGTACAAAGTTTACCGCATAGCCTGAAACTCTGATAGTCAAGGTAGGATATTCCTCCGGATGCTCCATGGCTGCTTCCAGCACGCTTCTATTCATAACATTAACATTCAAATGATGAGCACCCTTAATAAAATAGCCATTAAGAATATGTACCAAATTATCTTCTCTTTCTTCTTCACTCTTACCCAAAGCATTGGGCACAATGGAAAAAGTATTAGAAACACCATCCTGACACACGTCACGATAAGTTATCTTCGCTACAGAGTTAAGAGAAGCTAATGCTCCATTCACATCTCTACCGTGCATAGGGTTAGCACCGGGAGCAAAGGGTTCTCCCCCCTTGCGTCCGTCAGGAGTACTACCTGTTTTCTTGCCATACATAACATTACTGGTAATAGTCAGAGCAGACAACGTATGATGAGCTTTTCTATACAAGGGGTGTTTCTTTAGCTCTGCGGAAAAATAGGCAACAATTTCTTGAGCGATGTCATCCACTCTATCATCATCATTACCATATTTAGGAAAATCCCCCTCTACCTGAAAGTCCACCGCAATACCCTCCGCATTGCGCAGAGGCTTAACCTTAGCAAATTTAATTGCGGACAGAGAGTCTGCCGCTATGGAAAGACCTGCCACCCCAAAAGCAGCCAATCTTTCTACCAAGGTATCATGGAGAGCCATTTGACTAGCCTCATAGGCATATTTATCGTGCATATAATGGATAATGTTGATAGTGTCTACATACAGATTTGCCACATAGGCCAAAACCTTTTTATAATTAGTAATAACTTTAGAATAATCTAAAATCTCATCTTCATCTTTAATGATATCAGGAACAACCTGCATGCCCTTCTTCTCGTCCACGCCACCATTAAGAGCGTACAAAAGACTCTTAGCTAGATTAGCTCTGGCACCAAAAAGCTGCATTTGCTTACCCACAGCCATAGCGGATACGCAACAAGCAATACAATAATCATCGCCATAAAGAGGTTGCATAAGGTCATCATTTTCATATTGCAAAGAATCTGTAGCAATACTCATTTTGGCACAATAGGTCTTAAACGCTTCCGGCAAATTCTGACTCCAAAGCACAGTTAAATTAGGCTCCGGTGCCGTTCCTAAATTAGTCAAGGAATGAAGATAGCGGAAGGAATTCTTAGTTACTAAGGTGCGACCATCCACCCCCATGCCGCCAATGGCCTCTGTAACCCAAGTAGGATCACCACCGAAAAGCTCGTTGTATTCGGGAGTACGCAAATGTCTTACCAAACGCAGCTTAATAATAAATTGGTCGATAAGCTCCTGCGCCCCTTCCTCGTCCAAAAGTCCTTTGGCCATATCTCTGGCAATGTACACGTCTAAAAAGGTTGCGGTTCTGCCTAAGCTGGTAGCCGCTCCATTATTTTCCTTAACTCCTGCCAAATAGGCTAAATACAAGCCTTGTACAGCTTCCTGCGCTGTGGTAGCAGGTTTTGTAATATCACAACCATATTTAGCGGCCATAGAAGCAGTTTCCTTGAGGGCCTTAATTTGCATGGAAATCTCTTCCCTTAGACGAATGCGCTCATCAGTCATGGGGCCGTCCAGCTTCTCCATGTCCTCTTTTTTAGCAGCGATAAGGAAGTCCGTCCCATACAAGGGCACACGTCTGTAGTCACCTACAATACGTCCTCTGCCATAAGCATCCGGCAATCCGGTCAGGAGGCCTGCTGATCTTGCTAGTCTGGTACGCTCTGGATACGCATCGAAAACACCATCATTATGGGTTTTTCTGTAAAGATTAAAATGCTTGGTTACCTCTGGATTCAACTGGTAGCCATATTGCTCCAAAGCCTGCTCCGCCATTCTCATACCACCAAAGGGATTAACAATGCGCTTTAAGGGTGCATCTGTTTGCAAGCCCACAATAACTTCATTTTCCTTATCAATGTAGCCCGGAGCAAAATTATCAATGCCTGACACTACCTCTGTTTCCACATCCAAAATGCCTTTTTTTATTTCCTCTACAATAAGACCATGAGCTTTCTCCCAAACTTTCTCAGTTTTGGGAGAAATTCCTGCTAAAAAGCTGTCATCCCCTTCATAAGGAGTATAGTTTTTTTGAATAAAATTGCGAACATTAACTAAATGTCTCCATTCACCTGTCTGAAACCCTTCCCACGCCTTTGCACACTCTATATTAATTGCCATTATATTGTCCCCCTCTTTTTTTTAAATCTTCATTCATGAGCTTCTGCCAAGTCACCAGCTTTTCTGCTTCCATAGGTGGAACTCCCTCAAGCTTGTAGGGAATATTCAACTCTCTATACTTACTCACCCCTAAAACGTGATAAGGCAGTAGCTCCACTCGTTCTACATTTCTTATAGTACTCATATATTGGC
>CAZTGQ010000186.1:0-3912 GCA_964613345.1 uncultured Acidaminococcales bacterium
TAAAAAGGAGCTAGTCTCCTATAGTGAAGCCTTCAACTATGCTTTGGATAAGCTTTCTTATCGTGATTATAGTCAAGAGGAATTAGAGGGGAAGCTGCAGGAATGTAGCTGCCCCTTAGCTATTATTGGTGAAGTTATTGCTAAGCTGAAGGATTGTGCCTATCTTGATGAGGAGCGTTATGCCAGAGGTATTTATCGTATTTGGCTGGGGAAAAAGTATTACGGAAGGCTACACTTAAGACAATATTTACAAAAAAAATATGTTACTAAACAGTTACAAAAAGAATTAGTGGAGAGCTTTAGCAAACAGGAGGAGATACTTCGGGGGCAGGCTTTTATGCAGCAGCAGTGGCCTAAGCTGGTGCGAAAATATCCGGAGGATATGCTAAAGCGTAAGGCAGCGGCAGCAAGAAGTCTTGCCTCTAGAGGCTTTGGTGGAGACTTGATTTGGAGTCTTGTAGAGGAGAGCATGTGTCAGCAGGACGAAGACTAGAGGGATAAGCACAATCTTTTGTCCTCTTACATTGACACCGTCCTTTAAATACGGTAAAATATTAACTGTCCAATCGTGTTAATTTGGGAACAAGGCGACCATTGGTTGCCTTGTTTATTTGTGTGAAATTAATAATTAAAAATGAAAAATTTGTGACAAGGAGGTGAAATTACTATCGAAAAGCTCATGTTTATCGTTATAGCCTGCCTGATAGGTGGGTTAGTAGGTTATTTTATTCGGAAAAGTATTGCTGAAAGCAAAATAGGTTCTGCGGAGGAAACTGCTATACGCATTGTGCAGGATGCAGAGAAAACCGGAGAAGCTAGGAAAAAAGAGTCTCTTTTAGAGGCGAAGGAAGAAATTCATCGTCTACGTTCTGAAATGGAACGAGAAAATAAAGAGAGACGTGCTGAGCTGCAAAAATCCGAAAGACGTATTGTGCAAAAGGAAGAAAATGTGGATCGCAAGATGGAGTCCTATGAGAAAAAGGAAGAAAAGCTTATAGAACAAGCCACCAAATTGCGTGAAGCCCAAGATAAGGCGGAGGCCTTATATGCTCAAAAGCTGGTAGAGCTGGAGAGAGTGTCTGGATTAACTAGTGAAGATGCCAAGAAAGAACTGCTGGAAAACGTTAAAAACGATGTTGAACATGATACTGCTAAGCTGATTAAGGACTTGGAGCAAAAAGCCAAGGATGAAGCTGATATGAGAGCAAAGGAAATTATTTCTACTGCTATTCAGCGCTGTGCAGCAGATCATGTAGCAGAAACTACAGTTTCTGTAGTGGCCCTGCCTAATGATGAAATGAAGGGACGTATTATCGGTCGTGAAGGTCGTAATATTAGAACTTTAGAAACATTGACAGGTATAGATTTAATTATTGATGATACGCCGGAGGCTGTAATTGTTTCCGGGTTTGATCCGGTGCGCAGAGAAATCGCACGCACCGCTCTAGAGAAATTGATTAACGACGGACGTATCCATCCTGCTCGTATTGAGGAGATGGTGGAGAAATCCCAAAAGGAAATCGAGCAAAGAATTAAAGAGGCTGGAGAACAAGCCACCTTTGAAACAGGTGTGCATGGCGTACATCCGGAAATTGTTAAATTGTTGGGTCGCTTACGGTACAGAACTAGTTATGGTCAAAATGTTTTAAAGCATTCTGTAGAAGTTGCTAATTTAGCAGGACTTATGGCTGCAGAGCTAGGTGTGGATGTTACTCTGGCTAAAAGAGCAGGCTTACTGCATGATATTGGTAAGGCTGTGGACCACGAAATCGAGGGCTCCCATGTGGACCTTGGTGCTGAGGTTGCTAAGAGATATCATGAATCCGAAGGTGTTATTAACGCTATCATGTCCCATCATGGTGATGTGGAGGCTTGCTTCGTAGAGTCCGTTTTAGTGGCAGCGGCAGATGCTGTTTCTGCAGCACGTCCTGGTGCTAGAAGAGAAACCTTGGAGACTTACTTAAAGAGATTAACGCGATTGGAAGAAATTGCTGAATCCTTTGAGGGTGTGGAGAAGTGCTATGCTGTACAAGCTGGTCGTGAAATCCGCATTATGGTTAAGCCTGATAAGGTTAACGATGATGCTTCTGTTATCTTAGCTCGCGATGTAGCAAAGAAGATTGAAGCGGATATGGAATATCCTGGACAGATTAAGGTTGTAATCGTCAGGGAAACCAGAGCAGTTGATTATGCAAAATAAGATTTGTCTTTTTTGAAGACATGATCTGAAATTGAAAATACCGCAGAGAGGCTATGCCTCTCCGCGGTATTTTTGCGTTCTGCCACTGTCCTAAAGCCTTCCCCTTAGGGGAAAGGAGACCATGTCCTCAGTCTAAAATCATCCCTTCTTAAAATAAGAAGTGCTCCCCCTAAAGCCTTCCCCTTAGGGGAAGGGGGACCGCTTGCGGTGGATGAGGAAATTTTACAGGAGGATGTTTTTGGCCTCGGGTTAGATAATTAGCTGGGGATAAAGTAGCAATTGAACTTTATATGACAGATTGTGATAACTTTGGAATTTTGTTGACAAGGAAAATAAATATTGTTAAACTGAAACTAGAGGGAAGAGAAAGTGGGGGTAGTGTTTTATTAGTTTAGAAAATGCCCGTACTGTGCATACATAGACCATAATTCATAACACACAACGGGAAGTTTATTCCCTATGTGTGTTATTTTTTATAGAAAGGAGGGGCTTAAAAGCGTATAAATTCAATTGCATACTAGTACTTTAATATGAGAGGATGGTAAATTATGATTAAAGAGCTGATGATTAATTCAGTTGATACTTTGAAAGAGGCACTTCCTATTATTCGTGCAGAACAGGAAATATATGGAAGTTTTACCCAAGAACAAGTTGATGTAATTTGTGAAAAGGCAGCTATGGCAGTATCTAAAATGCGCATACCTTTAGCAAAAATGGCTTGTGAAGAAACAGGCTATGGCATTGTAGTAGACAAGGTGACAAAAAACCAATATGCTTCAGAGCATATTTGGAACTATATGCGGAATGTGAAAACCTGTGGTGTAATTGCGGAAAATCCAGCCTTTGGTACTAAGCGAGTAGCATCTCCTAAAGGCGTTATTGCCGCTATAACTCCAACTACTAATCCTACCTCCACCACTATTTATAAAATTATGGTGGCTTTAAAAACTAGAAATGCTATTATTATTTCTCCTCATCCTAATGCTGTGAAATGCTCCATCGCTGCTGCGAAAATAATGCGTGATGCTGCTGTGGCAGCGGGCTTACCGGAGCACGTTATTACTTGGATTGAAGTACCATCCTTGGATATTTCCGACTATTTAATGAAAAATGTTGACCTGATTATAGCTACTGGTGGTGCAGGTATGGTACATGCTGCTTATTCCTCCGGTACGCCGGCTATCGGCGTAGGGCCGGGCAACTGTAATGTAGTTATTGATGAAACAGCGGATTTAAGAATGGCTGTAGAGTCGATTATTCATTCTAAGACCTTTGATAATGGAATGATTTGTGCTACGGAGCAGCACATTACTGTATTAGCCAGTGTTTACGATGAGGTAAAGGCTCTACTTCAGGATGCACGTTGTTATTTCCTAAATGACGAAGAAGCTGCTAAGGTGGCGGAGGTTTTCTATAATCCTAAGAATCATGGAGTTAAGCCTCCGGCAGTTGGTCAGACGGCTACGCGGTTGGCTCAAATGGCAGGCATCGAGGTTCCCTATGCTACTAAGGTGTTGATTTACGAAACAAATGACACCAGTCACGAAAATCCCTGGGCTAACGAAAAACTAACTACTCTTTTGGGGATGTTTAAAGCCCAAACCTTAGATGAAGCTTATGACATCTGTGCTAAGCTGGTTTTTGAAGCTGGTGCAGGTCATTCTGCTTGTCTTTATGTAGATCCCACGGAAACGGACAAAATTGATAAGTTC
>CAZTGQ010000187.1:0-3911 GCA_964613345.1 uncultured Acidaminococcales bacterium
GTGTGTGTTCTGTTTTATTACAGGGAACATGCTCTGCGGCTACTCCAAACACAGACTTACCCGAATATGATTTAGGGGAAGTTATCTCTACGGCGACGAAAACTAAACTGGCTGAGAAGAAGGTGCCTATGTCCAGTGAAGTAATTACTGCTGAACAAATTAAACTTAGTGGTGCTACAAATGTACGAGAAGTCTTGAAGAAAGCTATAAGCGTGGACGTGCAGGAGGTTGGCATGACAGGCAATCAGGTGTCTGTTCGAGGCATGAGTACTAATCACACCTTGATTTTGGTAGATGGACAGAGAATGGCAGGAGAAAATACCAGCGTTACGATGAATGTGTATGAATTAAATCGTATTAATTTAGCTAATATAGAGCGTATTGAAATTATTAGAGGTGCCGGTAGTTCTTTATATGGTAGCGATGCTATGGGAGGCGTGATTAATATCATCACTAAGAAAGCTACTGAACCAAGTACTGCAGTAGGGGTATTTACCGGCAGTAAGGAAGCAGGGTCCTATTTTAACTACTCTTCAGGTCAACAGGGCAAGGTGGCTTTTAAAATTAATGGTAATTTGACGAAGGAAAGATTGCGCAGGAACAATAATACTTCTAACATGTATGGACCTAAGCGTTATTTGGATTTAGGTTTTAATTATGACTTAGATGCTAATCGTGGTTTAGAGCTTAAAGCTGATTTCTTCGAGGAAAGATTAGCCACGGATACCTTGGATGCAACAGGTGCTAAAAGAGCTATAGAATGGTACGACAATAATCGCTCCGCTTACAGTGCTAACTATTATGGACATTTTGAGCGGAATGATTATAATATACGCGCTAGCTACAGCACCCTACATAAGGATTCCAGAGCTGTTGCTGGCGGAAGTTACAGCGATTGGGACAAGCAAAGCTATAATGTGTTTACTGTTGAGGGCAAAAATTCTTACCACATGAATGATAAGAATGTCTTAACCTACGGCGCAGAATTTAATAAATATAACTACAAAAGCACCCGCATGGGGGCTGGTGGTGATAATGCTCAGAGTCTGACTAGGTATAATATTACTAAGGCTTCCTCTGAGAAGCCTTTGAATACCTATGCTTTTTATTTGCAGGATGAATACCAAATAAATGATAAGCTGTTTATTGTGCCCTCCGTGCGCTATGACCATCATAGCAGCTTTGGCGGTGAAGTATCTCCTAAATTAGGTGCTACCTATAATTTAAATAAGGGCTTAAGGTTAAAGGCTAACTATGGCTTGGGTTACAGAGCACCGACTGCTTTTGAACTATATTCTCGCATGGATAGAATAATGGGCTTCATGAGAGTGCAGGTTTTTGGTAATCCGGACCTACGACCGGAAAAATCAACCTCCTTTGATTTCGCTTTAGAGGGAGAGTTAGGAAAAGGGTCTGGTAAAATAGGCTATTTCAACAGTAAGGTCAGGGACTTAATTACTACCGGTAATCGTGATTTCAGCCCGGGAGACGATGGTATGGTTGTAAAGACCAAGTATGAGAATATCAGTAAGGCTCAGCTTAGTGGAGTGGAAGGACAGTATAATTATGCTTTCGATAAGCACTGGAGTGCTAAGGCCACCTACACCTACTTAGATGCCATGGATGAATCTAAAGGCTATCGTTTAGATTGCAGAGCACGTCATAATGGCACGGTACAATTGACCTATACTGATGCTCAAGAAAATCCCTTTACTGCCACCTTGTGGAATCAATGGTATCAGGATTACCTTTATAGCGACAGGTCATTTACCTATCAGACGATTAATTTCATTGCTCATAAACAATTTAATAAGCAAATTAGTGCTTATGTTGGTGTTGATAATATTTTTAATAAAACTTTTTCCCAGGATGCAACTACTACCTACGCTATTGATGGGCGTATGTGGAAGGCCGGTATGGAGTGGAAGCTATAAGCCTGTATTTCCGGTGACTGCAGGTAGAAAGTCGGCCGTTTTTGCTAATTGGTAGCATGAATAGGGCTTTAAATTTGGGTAATAAGTATGCAATGACAAAGCTATCCGAAAGCAGCAGAATCTTTAGCTGCTGATTTTATTGAGGAGGGAAACAAATGGGCGTTTTGCAGGTAGCAGTTTCGTATTTTCAAAGGGGTGGCTATGTTATGTGGCCTTTACTGTTTTTATCTGTGGCAGCTATTACTATTGCTGTGGAAAGATGGCTTTTTTTTAGCAAGGCCGATTCCGGAGAGAAGTTTAAGGGGGATTTTTGTAAGGCTATAGAAAATGATGATTGGGTTGCTGCTAAGAGCTTAGCTGATAAGACGGAGGGAGAGGTGGCTAAATTGGCGACCGTTGTTATGGAAAGACATAGCAACTTTGAGCGGCTGGAGGCCTTTGTAGAAAGCAGAACAGAAAGGGCTTTTAATCGTTTTGATTCTTACTTATCTTATTTGGGAGTTATTGTTAGCCTTGCTCCAATTTTAGGCTTATTGGGTACGATTACAGGGATGATTGCATCTTTTACGGCCTTGAATAGTTATAATGATAATCCCCTAGCTGTTACCGCTGGAATTGGTGAAGCCCTGATTACGACTGTTTTTGGCTTGTGCATCTCGATTATAGCAATTTGCTTGCATACTTACTTTGAAAATAGGCTGAACCGTATCGCCTTGGACTTAGAGGAGGTTGGAAATACCTTACTGGAGGGGGTAGCCAAAAACCTAGACAGAAGGATAAAGAAAGGGGCCTAATATGCGTAATTTACGGCAAAAAAGACGGAGTAAAACGCCTGAAATGCAAATTAGTCCTATGATAGATATGATTTTTCTTTTGTTAGTATTTTTCATTATTAGCACTATGCATATGACTCAAGTAAAAACTATGCAAGTGAAATTACCCCAAGCTCAAAATACGATGCTGCAAAAGAAAACCACCTTCAATATAGCTATTAAGGCCGATAATACTATTTGGTTAGAAGACCAGAAAATTAGTTTGCTGACCTTAGTCGCCAAGGCTAAGCAGGAATTAGGGCGGAATAAGAATTTAGCGGTGGTAATTCGTGCAGATGAAAAGGTCAAGTATGGCACCGCCATTAAGGTTTTAGATCAATTAAAGGGTGCCGGTGTGTCTAATTTTGGTATGGCGGCAGTTTCTAGGTAAGAAAAATGAAAAAAATAAAAAGATTTGGTATAGGGCTGACAGTAGCCTTAGGGTTACATTTCCTCGGCGCCTTAATGCTTTTTTATGTAGGGTATACTTTTGCTTGGAAAAAGGCACCGGCAGTTGTTCAGGTGGAAGTGATAACGCAAAAAGATATGGGTGAAGCTAAGGCTAATAAGAGGGGAAGAGTGTCTGCATCCATAGCTCCTCAAAATGCTGACAATGCTATGGAGCCTGAGAGCCTTGTAACTACAAGGAAAAAACCACAGAAGGAAAAGCTAATATCTCATTCTTCTGTGCTTTCTAAGCAAGTACCACCGAGGCTCAGTTCTGATTCCACTGAGGTCAGTGGAATTAAGGAAGAAGGCAATAATGCAGGTGAGTATGGGAGTGCGAAGAACAAAACAGATGAAGGTAGTAGTCAGGGGGAAGTTACGCAAAGTGACCAATCCAGGGGACCCTTCGGCCGTGGTCAAGGACATTATGATAATGCTGCTGTGGCCAAGGGCATTCAAGGCTCTGTGACCATTAAAGCCTTGTTAGGTGCGGACGGTAGAATTCAGAGCGCTGCAGTAGTTACTTCTTCAGGCTATGCTCAGATAGATAGTATGGGGCTTCGAGATATTTATAAGGGTAGCTATTCTCCCCGATATGGGGCTGATGGCAGACCTACTGCTTGTTATGTGACAAGAATCTTTACCTACAGATTGAGGTAACGGTTTTGTAATAAAGGTGAAGGGAGAAAAGACTTTTTGGTCTTTTCTCCCTTCTTTT
>CAZTGQ010000188.1:0-3878 GCA_964613345.1 uncultured Acidaminococcales bacterium
CACCTGAAACCTTATAACCACCATCACCGAATTTACCACCGGCATGTAAAATGGTCATAACAACTTCAATAGCAGGCTTACCCACCTTATGCATCTCTACAGGAATACCACGACCATTATCACTAACGGTAATGCTATTATCATTATGAATAATAACTTTAATATGGTTACAATATCCTGCCAGGGCTTCATCAATACTATTATCTATGACTTCATAAACTAAATGATGTAATCCTCTGCCACTGGTAGAACCAATATACATACTGGGTCTTTTTCTAACTGCCTCTAGTCCTTCTAAAACTTGAATTTGAGCAGCACCATAGTCTCCATGAACGGCTATTTCCTCCTCAATATCAAGGGACTTATCCTTATCGTTTTCCTGTGCCATTTATATCCTCCTTCTTACTCCTCATTCTATCTATTCCATAAAGTCATACTGGAAATTGCCGATAAAATTATTTTATCCTTCGTCACTATACAACTGGACGGGTCATACTTATCTGTCAAAATAACCATATTTTTTTTCTTTAGCTTGGGCTGGAGAAAATTCTTATAGATATTTGTTTTTTTGTTACGAATATCAAAAATACCTATAATATCTTCATTCTTTACTAGATAATTGTTTCCTAAATGAAGAAACATATATTCTTCTCCTTTTCCAGCTTTTTAGGCTTTTACTAACCAATTCATCATCAATCTCCGTAGGCTTCTTGCCTAGAACTAACATTACTGCAAAAAATTTATCTTGGTCTGTAGAATTTTCTTCTAAAGCCTTTTTTATCGCTGCTTCCTGTAGTTCTGCTTTTACACCTGCAAAGTCAATTTTATCACATTTTAGATACTTTGCACAATCCCTATACTCATACCAGGGTGCATCACACAATATTTTGTGTATTTTACTTTTTTCTCCCTGTCTTTCCAAGCGAGCACAATGACTGCATTTTTCTTCCCCGGGAAAAAGCTTAACCCCACAAAAAGGACAAAGTCTTGTACTATCCAATTTAGGAATAAAGGGAGCATCATCTTCCTTTACCACGGGCAAATCCTTAATGCTTCCATTTTTAAATCTAAAGGATTTAACTAAATAAGGCCTTTTCTTCCCTACTTCTATCGGTAAAATTTGCTTTATTTTACTTAAAAGCTGTTTTTGCAGCATTAATAAATTATTAGACCAAGCCGGATTATCCGTATTTATCATTAAAACATGTTCATAAAGCTGGACAGGCTGAGAGTGCTGAGCTGCTACATTTCCTACTATCTCCTGCCAATGAGCTTGAAGATAATAAAGAATAAAACTCTCTTTGGCTTGAGGTGAAGGTAATTTTTTTAATATAAGACCAATAAATTCTTCCACCTTAATCCTCTCTTATTCTTCCATTTTCTACTTGATAATAATGACAATCTCCTAAATTTTCTACTAAGCTTTTATCATTTAAGGTAATAAAGGTTTGTACTCTGCCATCTATAAAGCCTAAAAGCTGCTTTCTTCTTTTTTCGTCTAATTCACTCATAACATCGTCTAGCAGTAAAATAGGATATTCCTCTTTATTTTTGTATATTATTTCTATCTCCGCTAATTTTAAAACTAAAGCAGCACTTCTTTGCTGTCCTTGAGAACCAAAAGACCTTAAATTTTTTTTATTTACCTGTAAGAGTAAATCATCTCTATGTGGTCCTACACTGGTATATCCTCTAACTAAATCTAATCCTCTACGTTTTTTTAATTCTCTTAAATAAAAATCACTGCTATCCTCGGAAATTAAATTTACCTGCTCACTATTTAATTCGTCAGCAGTTTTAGTTACATACGAAAGAAGAAATTCTTCCTTTTGGCCGGTTAATTTTCCATATATCTCACCGGCTATGCTATTTATATGCTTTAAATTTTCTCTTCTTAGATCATAGATAGCACCGGCAACCTTAGCTACTTCCTCATCCCAGCTTTGTATTTCTGCCTCTGGTAATATTCCCTCTTCCTTATGTAGCTTCAAAAACTTATTTCTTTGAGCCAAAAGCTTATTATATTTTACTAAAAGCTGATAATAATACCTATTAACCTGAGCTATTTCCATATCTAAAAATTTTCTTCTCAGACCTGGTTCTCCTTTAACCATTTGTAAATCATCAGGAGCAAAAAGAACCATATTGAGAAGTCCATAATGCTCCTTAGCAGTTAAGGAATTATCGTTATAGGTTATTAATTTCTTTGATCTACCCTTTTCAGGATATTTTTTTATGTTAATTCTATTAGCACCGAATCTATTATTAAAAGCTACCTCTGTTACAAGAAAATCCTGTCCAAAGGTAATAAGCTCCTCTTCATTTTTGGTTCTACTGGGAAAACCAAAGGCTGCATAATATAAACCCTCTAGAAAATTAGTTTTCCCTTGAGCATTATCACCATAAAAAACATTAACCATATGGTCCGTCCCAAGCTCTAGAGAAGCATAATTTCTAAAATTAATAAATTTACTACTCAAAATCTTCATTTAAAATATTACCCTAACAGGTGTCACAATATAGGTATAATCATCCTCACCTATAGGCTGAAAAGAAGCCGGACTTAGAGAATTATTAGTTTTCATCACGATTTCATCACTAGCAGAGTTTTTCATAATATCCATCACATACTTAGAATTAAAGGCTATATTAAGACCCTCTCCCTGGGTATGACAATCCACAATTTCTTTACCTTGACCTAAATCAGAAATTCCAGAGGTTAAAGTAATGCCATCTGCCGCAATGCTTAATCTAACAATGCTGTAATCATCCTTGGAAAATAAAGCCACTCTCTGAATAGCTTTTTCCATATCATTTTTCTTAAAAACAGTTTGTGTAGTAAAAGTAGGCGGAACAACACGACGATAATCAGGGAAAGAACCTTCAATCAAGCTGGAAATAATCCTTAATTGACCTATTTTTACTAGAATTTGTCTATTTTGCAAAGAAATTTCCACTTCCTCGGGTACCTCTTTGCCAATATTGTTGCTAATTTCTCTTAAAAGACGGGAAGGAATAACCATATTAAATTCATCACTATCCTCCATAGCCATAGAGGTATGCTTAATAGCCAAACGGTGAGTATTTGTACCTACAAAGGTCAAGCTATCACCCTTCTTTTCACATAATACTCCGGTAAAAAGTGGTCTGGATTCATCTGTAGAACAGGCATAAACAGTTTTTTTAATTAATTCTCCGATTTTATCCTCCGGTAAAACCAAGGTCTGTTGTCCGTTAAATTCAGGAAAAGGAGGAAAATCGTTTTTTTCTAATAAGGGAATACTAAATTTACCCTTTGAAGAAGTAATGTTAAGTTCTGTGTCATTAACATCTTTTTCCAGTAAAAGCTCTTCTTTATCAAATTTAGCTAATAAATCAGCAAAGGATTTAGCAGGAACTAAAATATCTCCATCCTCTATTCCTTGAACCTCTAGAACATTACTCATGAAAAAGTTAATATCCATAGCAACCATTTCTAATTGTTTATTATTTAAGGTTAAATGAATACCGGAAAAAATAGGAGCATTAGGACTAGAAGCAATAGCTTTTTTTACTATACCTACTCCTTTAGCTAAAATGGTACTTTCACAAGAAAATTTCATTATATTCCTCCTCGTATATTTTCTATTATTGTTATATTTAAAAATATAGTAACCGTAGTATTAGGGGCTGTGGATAAGTGTAAAAGTAGGCTAAAGGAAGATGGAGACTTATTCTTTTTCCTTTAAAAGTTGTTGATAAGCTTACAAACTTTTTCCACATAAGCACATTCTTAAGGGATAAACTAAATATCCACATTTTTGTCCACAACATATCCCAAGAGTTATCCCAAGGCTGTGGATAATTATTTTTTAAGATGAGCCTCTAATTCTCTAATG
>CAZTGQ010000189.1:0-593 GCA_964613345.1 uncultured Acidaminococcales bacterium
TGTCTGCTTTGAAGCGATACTGCATAGCACTTTCCATGATGGGCTCCGTATCAGCTAGGGCAACCAAGCAATTCCTCATATCTCCGGGAGGAATAATACCCATTTCCTTGCGCAAGCGACCGGAGGAACCACCATCATCACAGGCAGTAACAACTGCCGTACAATTATTAGTAATTTGCTTAATACCTCTTAGCAGCACGGACAAACCAGTTCCGCCGCCAATGACGACTACAGAAGGGCCCTTGTGCAGCTTTCTTTGCGTAAAAAGCAACTCTCTCAAGGATTCCTTTTCTCCCGGCATAACAGAGGTAATAATAGTTCTCACTAATTGTCTAGAACCAAAAAGCATAACGATGCTACCCAGCACTATGGCCAAAATACCGATAAATGTAATGGTAGGTTGGTAATACTCTCCGGATGTAGTACGCATAAAGCTAAAAACCGTGGCCTCAATAAAACCCACAAATTGATAATTAAAAATTAAAGTTGCTCCTAGGCAAGCCAAAATTACACCCAGAGCAAAAACAAATAGCCATCGTTTTAAGTTGAGGCCCGGATATAACCATTTAATCCATTTCATTACTAGCCCCACT
>CAZTGQ010000189.1:603-3877 GCA_964613345.1 uncultured Acidaminococcales bacterium
ACTCCTTACTTTTTCAGTAAATCTCGGTGCACAATTTGTACGCTGTAGCCAGCCTTCTTAACCCAGCTGCCAATAAGATTGGTCATGTAAACGCTGCGATGCTTACCGCCCGTACAGCCTATGCCGATCATCAGCTGACTCTTTCCCTCTTTCACGTATTGTGGCAAAAGGAAAACAATTAGCTCCTGCAGTTTTTTTATAAAATCCTTGGTTACGGCTTTTTTCTCAATAAAATCAATAACCTGCTGATCATTGCCACAAAGCAATTTGAGCTCCGGCTCATAAAATGGATTGGGAAGAAAGCGCACATCAAAGAGCAAATCACAATCCAGAGGTGCTCCATGTTTAAAGCCAAATGACTGCACTACCACATTCATGGGTGGCAGAACTCCATCGGTACCATAGGTGGCAATTATTTTCTTTCTCAGTTCTTTATTGCTTAATGCCGAGGTATCAATTATTTCTGAGGCTCTATCTCTCACTGCTCCCAGCAAGGCCCTTTCCTTAGCAATACTCACACTCAGTCCTTTTTTATCTGCCAAAGGGTGTGGTCTTCTGGTTTCCTTATAGCGCTTAATTAAGACCTCATCAGAAGCATCTAAGAAAAGAAGACTATACTTAACACTATTGTTTTCCAGCTTATCTAAGACACCATTAAGTTCCTCAAAAAACTTTCCACCTCTAATATCCACAACCAAGGCCAGCTGATGTCCTTTAGTTTTGTTCTGATTACAGAGCTCCATAAACTTAGGAATAAAGGTTGGTGGCAAATTATCTACACAAAAATAATCTAAATCCTCTAAGGTACGCATTACCTGCGTTTTCCCGGCACCTGACATGCCCGTAATAATCAGAGTTCTGCCTTCGGTCATGATGTCCCTCCCCCTTAATAATTTATATCATATTATTATACTATAAAACACTGACAAATAAAAGGAACTTACTACAGCGTTACAGCTTTAAACCAATCCAGCTGATTTCCCTCTTTTTCTGACAAAATAACCTCTCGTAAACTTCTTTTTTGTTGAGTGTCCTTCAGTTATTTGTTAGAATATAGGTAAGAAAGTTAAATCGAAAGGGAGAGGTGTTTAGAAATGAAGTTCACAAAGGCGTGTTCTTTGGCTTTAGCCAGCTTGATGCTACTTACAGCCGGCTGTGGTGGCGGTGGCGATAAAAAAGCCGCTGACAATAAGGGCGGTAGTAAGAAGCTGGTTATGTATTGGGGTGCTCTTGACGATTGGATGGCCAAGGACATTAAAGAATTTGAAAAAGAAACAGGCATTAAAATTGAAGCTGTACGTATGAGCAGTGGAGAAACCATTGGCAGAATAAAGGCAGAAAAGAATAATCCTAAAGCCTCTATTTGGTTCGGCGGTCCTGCTGATGGACAAATTCAAGCCAAGGCAGATGGACTCTTAGAAAAATATGTTTCCCCCAGTGCTGCTAAAATTCCTGATAAATTTAAAGATAAGGATGGCTATTGGACCGGTGTCTACGTTGGCTATTTAGGCTTTGCCTCCAATGCTAAGTTATTAAAGGAAAAGGGCCTTGAAGCACCAAAAACCTGGCAGGACTTATTAAAGCCTGAATTTAAGGGTCAAATCATTTCTGCTAACCCAGGTTCCTCCGGTACCGCCTATACCATGCTGGCTACCGTAGTCCAGCTGATGGGTGAAGAAAAAGGCTTAGCCTATATGAAGGCACTAAACGGCCAGATGAAGAACTATCAAAAATCAGGTACCGCTCCTGCACGTTTAGCTGGTCAAGGTGAATGCATCGTGGGTATTTCCTTCCTCCATGATGCTATCAAATATAGAGAAGAAGGCATGAAGGATTTAGTACTTACCGCTCCCAGCGAAGGTACAGGCTATGAAATCGGTGCTGTTTCTCTAATTAAGGGTGGCCCAGATCAAGAAAATGCTAAGAAATTTATAGACTGGTGCTTAACTAAAAAAGCTCAAGAAATCGGACAAACTGTTTGTTCCAACCAAATTTTAACAAATCCTGAAGCCGTCGCACCTAAACAGGCTGCTGAGCTTAAGGATACTAAGCTCATAAACTACGACTTCCCTTGGGCCGGCTCCCACAGAAGTGAATTAGTGGAAAAATGGAGTAAAGCAATTAAATCATAATCTTTGTAGTTAAAGAAAACCGCCTATCAGCCGGTAGGCGGTTTTTTCCAAGACAGTTAGGAGAAAAAAATGGAAGCAAAGCCACGCAGTAATTTCTCTTTAGAGCGTGATGAAATGCGTAAAATCATGCAGGACCCACTGCTTTTAGGGACCATTATTTTTGTGCTTATTGCCCTAATTATTTTTATTCTTTGGCCTCTATATGCAGTTTTAGCTCAAAGCTTTTTTGATGATGGCATGAATTTCACTCTCAAATACTATGTAGAAACTCTTAGTCATAATGATAATATTCAAGTATTATTAAATACTATTGGTTTAGGTCTCTTTGTGGGATTGTTCTCCACGATAATTGGTTTTCTTTTCGCCTATGCCAATGCTTATCTAAAGCTTCCCTGTAAAAAGCTTTTTAATGTTATTGCTATTCTTCCCATCGTCTCTCCCCCCTTTGCTTTGGCCATGTCCTTTATTATGCTCTTTGGTCAACAGGGCTTTGTCAGCAAAGTGCTCTTAGGCATTAAGGATTCCAATGTCTACGGCTTTGCCGGTCTTGCTACAGTACAAATTCTTACTTTTTTCCCCGTAGCCTATCTAGTCCTCACCGGACTTTTAAAACAAATAGATCCTTCCCTAGAGGAAGCTGCTAGAAACATGGGAGCCAGTCGGTGGCAAACCTTCCGCACTGTCCTTTTACCCCTAGTTACCCCTGGTATTGCTAACAGCTTTCTCCTGGTCTTTATTCAAACCGTAGCAGATTTTGGCAATCCTATGGTTATAGGCGGTAATTTCAATACCATGGCAGCTCAAGTTTATTTACAGGCCATGGGCAATTATGACATTAAGGGCGGTACTGCTTTAGCCACCGTTTTACTCACTCTGTCAGTTCTCATGTTTGTTTTGCAAAAATATTGGGTTGGTAATAAATCCTATGTAACTCTAACCGGTAAGCCCTCCAGAGTAAGAGAATTAGTAAGTGATACGCCCAGCATGCTCATTATTGGCGTTCCCTGTTTACTCATTAGTATTTTCATTCTCATTCTCTATGGACTCATTCCCCTATGTAGCTTTGTTAATCTCTGGGGCATTGATTACACCTTCACCTTAAGGCATTACGAATACATCTGGAATTTAGGTGTAAAGCCCAT
>CAZTGQ010000190.1:0-2985 GCA_964613345.1 uncultured Acidaminococcales bacterium
AGGAAATATGACCCTTGCGGATTTATTGCCGAAAGTAATCTGCCACCTGTTTATAGAGAGGACCTGATTTAGGTTTTATGCGGAAATTAAAAGTAGTAGCCATTACTGTGCTCCTTTTTTGCTAAAAATAATGGAAAAAAATAGGGTACAGTTCTAAGTATAGCATGACTGGAGAAGAAGGAAAAGGGTCGGTGGGTTTTTCTTGTGTTTTGAGGGGATAATTTGTATAATTAATCAACTAGCAGTAGATGAGGTGAAGCTAATGAATTTTATTAAAATTATAATAGTCGGGATTTTTTTTGCAGGTATTTTTGGCTTAGGTGCCAACAAGGCACAGGCAGCACAATACTTTGCTAATCGTTACAGCTTTACGCAGCAGGGAGAATTAGCTGCGCCCCTGTTTATGCATTTCAAAGAGGTGGGAAAGAAAAAAATGGAGGTTAAGCTATCTCCCTTTAATAGTACCACGAGTATTTTAACTGTAGCATGCTCCTTGGGAGAGGATATGTTTCTTACTAATTTGAGTAACGGATTTAGTTATGCTCTCTACAAAATAGATTTCCGTCCAGGGCAAGAGGATTTGTTGATCTTATGCTACGGACCAACGGGCACGGGGAAAACCATGCTGAAAGGCGTTTCCATCATTGGGGAGGAAAATGCAGTAGTGCGGACCCTACCCATAGCTGGCTTTGAGGAGGTAGCTGTTTTTAACAGTCCCTTACAGGTCAGAAACAAGCAGGCAGTGCTTTTTAGAGATAAAGGAGCAGAGCTAGTTATGGTCGAATATGACCATGATTTAGGTAGCTATGTAGTACGAGGAACTAAGTCAAATTAAGGAAAGCAAACAAAAACAAACAAATTTTCGATTTTCCTCTTGCAAAACGAACGTGTTCGTGGTAATATAATTTCAACGAACAACCGTTTGTGAAAGGTGGAAGGGAAAATGAAAAAAATTTTATTAACTCTTTTTGTTAGCTTAATGATCTTTTCTTGCTATGGTGTAGTGCAGATGGAGGCTTCCACTGCCAATATGCATAAGGAGCAGGTAATAATACATAATGGAGATACCCTGTGGAAGATTGCCGGCAAATATACTCTGGCAGGAGAAGATGTGCGCGAGGTAATTTACCGCATTGAACAGGAAAATAATTTAACCGGACAGGATTATTTGCAACCGGGGCAGGTTTTGAAGGTGCCGGTACGCGGCAATGAAGGCATGCTGGCAAGCAAATGAGGAGAAATACCTAGGAAGAAAACTTCCTAGGTATTTCTTTTTGCTTTGGCTAAGATATGGTATACTATATGTAAGAAAGAGAAAGGGGCTGGAGCTATGGAAATGGACAAAAAGGATAATATTGCTGTTGAAGAGCAAGAGGCTGTACATATGGATGAAGAAGTGTCCAAGGAATTGGTTGCTGTAGAACCTGAAATTGATGTGGACCAAGAGGCGGAGAAAATTTGTCGCTGGGCCGCTGCTCGTGCAGGAGCTATTGTTATAACACCGTTCTTAGGTTCTGTTACCTTGATGGCCAACGAAGTATATATGATTTCTCGTTTAGCAACCTTATATGGTGTAGATTTGGAAAATGGTGCCATCGCGGGACTTATGGGTTCTTTGGGAGCCTCCTTTATTGGACAAACATTTTTCACCTTTATTCCCTTCCCACCCTTACAGGTGCCCATGGCAGTAAGCATTACCTATGGTGTAGGCAAGGCAGCCAATGCTTGGCTCAAGGCCGGTGGTACTAGCGACTTTAGTAAATTTAAAGAGGTTTACGAACAGGCTAGAAAAGAAGGGCTAAGTAAGGTTAAGGAATTTGTGAAAAACCCAGGTAAGGACTTACCTCTAGGTGATGAAAGCAAAAAATTTGATTTCAACGAAAAGGTAGGACCACTTTTTGAAAAGATTAAGGTTGAGGCAGATGGGGCCTTAGGTAAAGTGGAAAGCGCCTTAAATGAAGCAGCAGAGGCCATAGCTCCTTACAAGGAAATGGGTCAGAGATGGCTTACCGCACAGAACGTGGAAGCCTTGAAAAAGGGCGGTATTATTATTCCTTACGAGGATTTGGAAAAGAAAATGCAGGATTCTGCCGCTGAAGGTGAATTTAAGCTGGTAGCATGTCGTTATCATGCACCTGAAGAAATTGAAGTGGACGTGGAGCATACCAAGCATGGTATTTTGCGTTTGATTCTTGCGGTAGAAAATTTTACTATTAATAACACAGAGGGCAGCGTGAAATTCAGAGTTCAGGATTTCAGCGTGCTGGAAAATTCTCTGGCTCAGCTGGTGATTAAGGCTCTAGGTACTAAGCTCATTCGTTCTCTTGTAAACCTAGTCTTTTCTAATACTACCATCGCTAAAGAGGATATTGTATGTAGCTATGGCGATAGTGTTATGTCCATTGATTTTACTAAGGTATTAGAACATAACGAATATTTGCAAAAGGATTTGAAGGGTAAGAAAATTCTTGATTTGGTACAGTTTGTAGGCTTGGTACCACAGGCAACAGGCATGCTGGTACAAAGTAAGTTTACGCTAAAGAAGCTTAAAGAATAGATAGGTTAGGGAGAAGAAAACTGCAAAAACAGCCACCGGGGTAAATACTTCGGTGGTTTGGTCTGAGGCCGGCAAAGGAGGACGGCGAGCGGGGAGTGCAGTTATATTTTATCGAGGGGATTATTTACACTACTAACAGCAGCATTATACGAAAAAAGGAGTGGTAAGCACATGATGGACTTTTTAGATTACCTTGATGGAGTACTGTATTATCCGATTCTTGTTGTTATTTTACTTGTTGCAGGCTTGTATTTTTCCGCACAAACTAATTTTATTCAATTTCGTTGGTTCGTAGAGAGTATTAAGGTGATAATGGAAAAGCCTACTAAGGCCGGTTCTGTATCTTCTTTTCAGGCTCTCATGGTATCCACTGCTTCCAGAGTAGGTACCGGTAATATTGTAGGCGTTTCTACAGCACTGTGCTTAGG
>CAZTGQ010000190.1:2995-3867 GCA_964613345.1 uncultured Acidaminococcales bacterium
TTGCCTCGGCGGTCCTGGTGCCTTGTTTTGGATGTGGGTTATTGCTATGATTGGCGGCGCAACGGCCTTTATAGAAAGTACCTTAGCTCAGATTTACAAAAGAAGAGATAAGGATGGAGACAGCTATGGTGGACCTGCTTATTATATCGAAACCGCTCTTAAAAATAAGGGTTTAGCTTCTGCCTTTGCTATCTTTTTAGTGTTGACTTATGCCGGTGGCTTTAATATGCTAGCATCCTATAATTTGCAATCCACCTTTTCCGGTTATAGCTTCTATGACAAGGGTGCTACCCCTTGGGTTATAGGTGCAGTACTAGCTGTTTTAGTAGGTTATTGCCTCATGGGCGGTGGTAAGAGAATCGTCAGATTTACAGAAATATTAGTACCCATGATGGGTCTTTTATATGTACTACTGGCTTTAGCAGTTATTGTGATGCATTTGGATGCTCTGCCAGGGGTTGTTGGAAACGTTATGAGCGATGCCTTTAATTTTGATAAGATTCTGGCCGGTGTTAGTGGCTCCTGCCTTATGTATGGTGTGAAGAGAGGCTTATATTCTAACGAAGCCGGTGTAGGTAGTGCGCCTAACGCAGCTGCAGCAGCAGATGTGGCTCACCCCGTCCAACAGGGCTTGGTGCAAATGCTTTCCGTTATTATTGATACTGTTCTTTGTACAGCTACAGCATGTATGTGTCTGTTCTCAGGCGTAGTACCTACCGAGAAGTTAGCTGGTGCTCCCTATGTACAACAGGCTACTACTGTTGATTTCGGTACCTTTGGTCCGGTGTTGATTACCTTTGCTATGGTGCTTTTCGCCTTTACTACCTTAATTGGTAACTATTTCTATGCAGAGAACTGTATTGCTTATTTAA
>CAZTGQ010000191.1:0-2521 GCA_964613345.1 uncultured Acidaminococcales bacterium
GTTCAGCTGATCATCTAACTTTTTCTCATCCATCTCAGCCAAGATTCCCCTCTCCTTTCAATAACCAAATTTAATCTAGTGTGTTCTGGCAATTCTTCCCCACTGGTCAAATGCACATCGTTGAGTCTAAGCTCTTTGGTGGCAAAGTGAGAATTAATCCACGTAAACCTGGGAAAGACTTGTTCAATTTCGTCCATATATATGAGGCCATCTTTTATATAGCAACGCTTCCCTTTATTCTCGGGAATCCCTGCGCCAAAGGCAGTAAAGGAAATGGTGTCCAAGACAAGCTGGTTATTTTTATCTATGTGGTAATATTCCTGCCAAGGAATTTTCTCTAGAGAATGAAGCCAGCCAAAGAAAAGCTTATCGCCTTCTTTGGCTGGAGTTTCCACATAAATATGTCCGGATTTATAATCATAAATCCTCAATACCGTCTGACTTGCCCAATATCCAAAAATACCCAGCCCCATTGCTAGGACAAGCATAATTGCAACATATTTATTGCTTCTTAACATGTTGAATTATTTAATACCCTTTTCAGCATAGAATTTAGCTGCACCGGGGTGTAATTGAAGCTTAGTACCTTTAATACCACGCAAAGCAGTCTCAAGCTTGATTTCTCTCTTAGCAGTAGCATGAGAAGCACCAATAACCTCTAAGCCCTTAGGATCATAGAAACCCTTAACTAAATCATAAACAACTTCATCAGGAAGACTCTTAGCAACTAACATTACGTTCATAACAGCTGCAGTAGTAGTATCCTTTTCAGTACCATATACATCCTTAGGAATCTTCCATTCGATGTAGTAAGGATATTTAGCTTGTAAAGCCTTTAATTGTTCGCCTTCGATAGGAACAAAAACGATCTTCTTGGTAGTGCCTAATTCACGAATAGTTGCATTCCCTAAGCCGGAGGTAACGAAGGCTGCATCACATTGACCATTCTTCATTTGGTCAATAGCTTCACCATAGGAAAGATAATCTACCTTGGAATCCTTGTAGCTCATACCAGCTGCTTCATACATCATTCTAGCATTGATTTCTACACCGGAATTAGGTGCGCCAACGCCAACCTTTTTACCCTTTAAATCAGAGAACTTCTTAATGCCGGAATCAGAGGTGGTAACCAATTGGCATACGTTAGGCCATAAACCCATCATTACACGCAAATCAGTAGCAGGCTTTTTACCTTGGAATGCGCCATTAGCTTCAATTGCTTGAATAACAGAATCACTCATAGCAATAGCAATTTCGCCTTGACCGGAAAGAATTGCATTAATATTTTCTACAGTTGCACCAGTAGCAGTTGCGGAAGTCTTATAACCCAAAGCACCAACTACCTTAGAGAAAGCACCGCCGATAGGGAAATAAATACCGCTGGTAGGACCAGTTAGAACAGTAACGAAGGTTTTGCTTCTGTCCAGCTTAGCACCGCCGTCTGCCTTTTTAGCGCCCTCTTGCTTTGCTCCACCACCGCATGCTGCGGTCATTAAAGCCATTGCCATAACCATAAGAATTGCTAATGTCTTTTTCATCTCACACGCTCCTTTTTTTGGGTTCGAATGCCCCTAAGCAATAGGAGCATCCCCTCTTTACGTTGTAATTATATCATTAAGTTATTAATTAGAATAGTTTTTTTTACATAAAAAACTGATTTTTTTCACATTTAATTTACAAAATATTCTAAAAAGTTTACTATAGGGTGCTTTTATTACCCTTTTAGATAAATTAGAATCTCCTAACTTCCCCCAGATTCTTTTCTGACAAAGAAAATAGGAGAAGCTAGGAGATTATTTTATAGACCTAACAACGGTAAATTAAACCCTTGAAATGCTGCTTTAACAATAAAAATGAGGTAAAGCGGCTATTTTTATTTCCGTTTGACGGGAAGCTCTAAAATTAAATCCTTGGACTTTCCCGCTCTTAAAATATAACTGTCAGTAGGATGCTGCAGAAGCTTTACAATTCTTCGGCTAATAGCAATAGCCTTGTCCAAATCTACACCTGTAGTAATATGGGATTCATCACACATATGCAGCACATCCTCTGTAGCAACATTTCCTGCTGCACCTGGTACAAAGGGACATCCTCCTACTCCAGCAAAGCTAGCATCGAAACGAGTAAAGCCACTCATAATACCGGCAAAAATATTAGCAACACCTAAGCCTCTGGTATTATGGAAATGTAACCACCATGTAATCTGAGGATACTCTTTAGCTACCTTGGAGCAAATATCCATAACCTGTGTAGGATAAGCCATACCGGAAGCATCCGAAAGTGAAATCTCCGTTATTCCCACCTTGATATAGGCGTCAATTATCTCTTTAACAGTACTATAAGGAATGTCCTTATCCCAGGGTGAACCAAAAGCCATGGAAATGGAGCCGGAAATAGCAATGCCATTCTCCTTAGCTTTTTCTACACATGCAGCAAAGCCAGCTACACTTTCCGCCGGCGTACAATTAAGATTGGCTAAATTATGGGCTACACTGGCAGAAACATGCAGCTTTACCTTTTT
>CAZTGQ010000191.1:2531-3862 GCA_964613345.1 uncultured Acidaminococcales bacterium
ATATTCCACGCCCTGCACTTGAGTAATCCCTTTGAATACTTCATCGGTATTAGCCATTTGAGGCACAGCCTTGGGACTCATAAAAGAACCCACCTCAATTACTTTAAAGCCAGCCTCCACCATATTCTCTATCAGAGCTATTTTATCCTCTGTGCTTACAATTGTTTTTTCGTTTTGTAACCCATCTCTTAAGCCTACTTCACATAAGGTAATTGCTTTAGACATTTTTGTATTTTCCATATTAGTACCTTCCTATATTTATAATGTTTTTCTTGACAAATCCAAGGGAAAAAGATATTCTGTTAACATATCTTAAATTATACATTTCATTCAGGAGAATAACAAATTATGAGCAAAATTGTAAAGGTTAAGAATCTTAAAATAGGCCAAGGCTTACCCAAAATATGTATTCCTGTTACCGATAATGATTTAGATGGTGCTAAAAAAACTGTGGGTCTCATAGAATGGAGAGCTGATTTTTACGAAGGCTTAGAAGACCCTGAAATCAGAGTAAAGGTTATGACTCTTTTCAGAGACCATCTTAGCAATATGCCTGTCCTTTTCACCATTCGTACTAGCGTAGAAAATGGTATGTTGGAGATTAACACCACTGACTACATTAATATTAATTTAGCCGTTATCGAAAGCGGCCTCATCGATATGATTGACGTAGAGCTTTCTCGCGGAGAAAGTGCAGTGAAAACTATTATTGAAGCCGCTCATAGAGCTGGTGTAAAAGTCATTGTCTCTCGTCACAACTGTGTGGCTACTCCCGACAAGGATGTTATTGTTCGCAATCTCTGCCAAATGCAAAGCTTAGGTGCTGACATTGTGAAATTTGCGGTGACACCTCAAAACGAAAGAGATGTACTCACCCTTTTAGATGCCTCTCTGACTATGAAGGAAGAACATGATGATACTCCGATTATTACCATGTCCATGGGGCCCTTAGGTGCTATTAGTCGTATTTGCGGTCAACTCTTTGGCTCTGCTGTAACCTTTGGCACAGCAGGCAAAGCTTCTGCTCCTGGACAGCTTCCTGCTCCCACGCTCAGCATCTTCCTGAGAAATATTTACTTCAACGAATAATCTTCAAAATCAAGCTAGGCCCTAGGCTTAGCTTTTTTATTTATGAAAACGGGCACACAACCTCAAGGCCATGTGCCCGCTTTCTATTTAGAAAGTGTGGGAAAATAAAGGAAATTATTCTTCGTCCATACCAGGCTTAAAGAAATCGCCGAAAAGCTCTTCGTTAGAAGGCATATCCTTGGCTAAAGGACGAGCAACCCAAGTAGTATTCATATAGTGTTTTAAAGTAATCTTTTCGGAAA
>CAZTGQ010000192.1:0-3801 GCA_964613345.1 uncultured Acidaminococcales bacterium
TAAAATTATGAAAATTCTTTTGCCTCAGGGCAGCCTAGAAATTAATAAAGAATATAAAGAACAGGTTTTGGTGGTAGCCGGTGGTAGAGCGCCAACTCCAACATGGCTCAGTGCCTTAGATGATAAGCTTATTGTTTATGCTGCTGATAAGGGTGGGGACTATTGCGTTGATGCACAGCGCTTGGTATCTTATCTTTATGGTGATCAAGATAGCTCCCAGCCGGATAAATGGCAGCAGGCAGCAAGGAATGCTCAGGTGAAAACCTTTCCTGTGGCTAAGGATGCTACTGACCTAGAGCTACTTTTAGAAGACTTGCCACAGGCTGCGTTACTTATAGCAACCGGAGTGTGGGGCGGCAGAAGTGACCATTTATGGGCTAATGTTGCTGCCTTTTGTGGGTGGCAAAGAAAAACACAGGGCCAGGTTATTTTAGCGGACCAAGAAGAAATTATGGTTCTTTTGAGAGCAGGACAAGAGGTAAGCTTTACTGCTAAGGTAAAGCCTTTGGCTGTCAGTGTTCTTCCTGGGGAAAATGATTCTCTTGTTACCTTGCAAAAGGTACGCTGGCCACTAGAAAATTATGCTTTTGGCACTAGGGGTCCTGGTTATACTGTTAGTAATACCATGATGGAAGACCGGTGTGAAGCCAGTTGCTTAAAGGGCACCATTGGTTTATATTTCTCTTTTAGTTAGGACAAAAGAATGATAGAGATTACAGCAGCAAATTTATGTTTTATTGGTGTAGCTGGTTTTGTAGGAGCCTTTGTGGATTCTGTGGTAGGTGGTGGAGGTCTTATTACCACACCATCTCTTTTGGCCATTGGACTTCCTGTACCCTATGCTTTGGGTACTAACAAGGTTTCTGTTACTGGTTCCATAACAAGCTTTATGACCTTTTATAAAGCAGGCAAAATCGATAAGAAGATCATTCGCCTTATGCCTTTTAGTATTTTAGGAGGGGCCATGGGTGCGTGGACGGTAAACTATTTACCGGAGCATTTAATGAAAAATATTGTAGTTTGTGCTTTGGTAGGTGTAGCCCTGTACACCTTTTTCCGTAAGGATTGGGGAGATGAAAGTCAGGTTAAGCCCTTTAGCAAAAATGCGGTACTTTTGTTAGTGCTTTTAGCATTAGGGTTTGGTTATTATGACGGGTTTTTTGGTCCGGGTACAGGAACATTTTTGCTTTTTGCTTTTCTAAATTTTGGCTATAGCTTTATTAACGCCTCCGGCAATGCTAAGGCTTTAAATTTAGGTAGCAATATTGGAGCGTTAATTGTCTTTGCTCTCAGTAGCAGAGTAATTCTTCCTTTTGCAGTTGTGATGGCCATAGGACAAATTTTAGGAGCTAGAATAGGTACAATTGTTGCTATTAAACAGGGTGCCAAGTACGTAAGGCCATTATTTTTGTTAATTACTACCTTATTAATAGGTAAGCAAGTTATAGATTTGTTTTGGAAATAAAGAAAAGGATGGGTGACCAGTGTGGACGAAAATCAGGATGAAAAACAGGCAGGTAATAAAGTAATACCTGTTTATGTGGAAGATGAAATGCAAAAGTCCTATATCGACTATGCCATGAGTGTTATTGTGCAAAGAGCCTTGCCGGATGTCAGGGATGGATTAAAGCCTGTACATAGGCGTATTTTGTATGCTATGAATGAGGCTGGTATGACGCCTAATAAAGCATATAAAAAGTCCGCTCGTATCGTGGGCGATGTTTTAGGTAAGTATCATCCCCATGGAGATTCTTCTGTATATGATGCTATAGTTCGTTTGGCTCAGGATTTTTCCACCAGATATTTAATGGTGGATGGTCATGGTAACTTTGGTAGTGTGGATGGAGATCCGGCAGCAGCAATGCGTTATACCGAGGTAAGAATGGGTAAGATTGCTGAAGAAATGCTGGATGATATTGAAAAGGATACAGTAGATTTTATTCCTAACTATGATGAATCCTTAAAGGAACCGGTGGTCTTACCTTCTAAGGTCCCGGCACTTTTGATTAATGGTTCTGCCGGTATTGCTGTAGGTATGGCTACCAATATTCCCCCTCATAATTTGGGAGAAGTAGTGGATGGTTTAGTTATGCTGATTGATAATCCGGAGGTTACCATTGATCAGCTGATGACTGCCATTAAAGGACCTGATTTTCCTACCGGTGCTAAAATTTTGGGCTTATCCGGAATTAAACAGGCCTATAATACCGGTCGTGGTGTAGTGAAGGTAAGAGCACAGGCCACTATTGAGCCCATGCCCAAGAATAAGAATCGCATCGTGGTTACGGAAATTCCTTATCAGGTCAACAAGGCCCGTTTAATTGAAAATATTGCTCATTTGGTTCAGGATAAGATTATTGAAGGAATTACTGATTTAAGGGATGAAAGTGACCGTAAGGGTATGCGCATTGTTATTGAATTGCGTAGTGATGTGGTACCGGAGGTTATGCTGAATAATCTTTATAAGCATACCCAATTACAGGATTCCTTTGGTATTATTATGCTGGCGCTGGTTAACAATCATCCTCGTATTTTGAATTTAAAGCAAATACTAGAATATTATTTGGAACATCAAAAGGTTGTTATTACTCGTCGTACTCGCTATGAATTAGCTAAGGCTAAGGATAGAGCCCATATTTTAGAGGGCTTAAAAATTGCTTTAGATAATTTAGATGCAGTTATTACAACCATCAGAGCCAGTGCTAATGGTGATGAAGCAAAAGCCGCCTTAGTGGAGAAGTTCAAGCTAAGCGAAAAACAGGCTCAAGCCATCTTGGATATGAGACTGCAGCGATTAACTGGCTTAGAAAGAAAGAAGATTGAAGAGGAATATGCTGATATTCTAGAAACAATCGCTTATTTAGAAGGCGTTTTAGCAGATGAGAATAAGGTGCTGAATATTATTAAAGAAGATTTAATGGATGTGAAGAAACGCTTTGGTGATGCTCGTCGCACTATGCTGGCTCCGGAAGCAGGGGAGCTAGATACCATGGATCTGATTGCAGAAGAGGATTGTGTCATTACCATTAGTCATGAGGGTTATATTAAGCGTCAAGCCTTGACTAACTTCCGCAACCAAAATAGAGGCGGCAGAGGAGTTCATGGCGGTAGTGGTAAGATGAAGAAGGAAGAAGAGACGGCAAAAATTACCGGCGACTTCTCCGAGCATCTGTTTATGGCTACCACCCATGATAATATTCTTTTCTTTACTAACAAGGGTAGAGTTTATAGACAAAAGGGTTATGAAATTCCTGAGGCAGGCAGAAATGCCAGAGGAACTTCTGTCATCAATCTGTTGCCTATTACCGGGGGAGAGAGAATTACAGCTGTTATTTCTGTGGGTAATAACATGGCCGAGGATATGGAAAAATTCTTATTTATGGCTACCAACACAGGCACAGTAAAGAAGACTCCTGTGAAGGAATTTAATTCTGCGCGCCGCGCAGGTCTAATTGCTATTAACCTAGATGAAGGCGAAGAGCTGATTGATGTTAAGCTTACCAATGGTAAGGATGACATTATTATGGCTACTCGTAGTGGTATTGCCATCCACTTCAATGAAGATGATGTTCGTTCCATGGGTAGAACTGCTCATGGGGTAAAGGGTATCACCTTAAAAGAGGATGATATTGTAGTATCCATGGATTGCGCTGAGGAAAGTGGAGAGGTGCTTACCGTTTCTGAAGGTGGTCTAGGCAAGAGAACTAAGATTAGCGAATACAGAAAGCAAACTATAGGTGGTAAGGTTATTATTAACATTAAGCTGACTAGTAAATCGGGACTTATTGTAGGCTCCAAGGT
>CAZTGQ010000193.1:0-3801 GCA_964613345.1 uncultured Acidaminococcales bacterium
AGAAGAAACAAGCTGCTGAATAGCTTCTATAGATATTATTTTCTTATTTCCCTCTAAATTTAAGTCCTTTAATGCTTTTTGGACTAAAGCTACTGTAATAGGTTGTTGGGAGAAATTAGCATAGGCCAAAACCTTAGTATAAGCTCCTTCTAATTCTCTAATATTATTTTCAATGGAGCTTGCCATGAGCAAAATGACATCATTGGGGAAAACAAGATTATTTTTCTTAGCCATGTTATGTAAAATAGCCATTCTTGTTTCTAAATCAGGAGGTTGAATATCTACAATTAAACCCCAACTAAAACGACTGGTAAGGCGTTCCTCTAAGGTATCTAATTCTGAAGGATTTCTATCACTGGAAATAATAATTTGCTTTTCAGCCTGTCTTAAGGCTTCAAAGGTATGGAAAAATTCTTCCTGGGTACTTTCTTTTTTTCGTAAAAATTGAATATCGTCAATTAAAAGAACATCAATATTCCGATATTTATTTCTAAAAGCTTCCATAGCATTATTTTGAATGGAATTAATCATTTCGTTGGTGAAGGTTTCACTGGAAATATATAATATTTTCATGTGAGGATTATTTTGTTTAATCCTATTGCCAATGGCATGCATTAAGTGTGTTTTACCTAAGCCAGAGGAGCTATATAGAAATAAAGGATTGTACACCTTAGCTGGAGCTTCAGCTACAGCAAGAGCAGCAGCGTGAGCAAAGCGATTGGAATTGCCTATAACAAAGCTTTCAAAATCATATTTATTTATTAAATTGGATTCAAAGCTTTGTGTAGGAGGAATAATTTCCTTTTTAATCTCTTTATTGATAAACATAGTAGGAGCAGGCTGATTAAAATTAACTTCTCCGGAATGTAGCTCTTGGGGACAAGTAATAGAAATAGTCATAGGTGCATCACAAATACTACTAAGGATTTCTTCCATGGAGGAAAGATATTTATTTTCCAGCCATTCCTTAATAAACTGTTTATCAACAGTAATTTCTAAATGATTAGCATTCAACTCTGTAGGTATAGCTGTCCTCACCCATTGTCCATAGGAGGGCATATTAGTTAAGCTATCCACAGCATGTAAAAATTTTTCCCAAAGATCAGGGATGTTTGTATTATTCATAATCTATATCCTTTGCCAAATAATATTGCTCGTCTATTATACATCATTTTCTTGTAAACAGGAACAGATAAATTTTACGTTAAACTTGTGCATAAGATAAAAAGATGTGTATAACTTTTTATCTTAAAGGCCTAAAAAGCTAATTCAGTACTGGACAATTGAAGATATCCACAAAAAAATAATAATCTTGAAAAGATATCCACAAATGTGCATAACTTTTCAAGGAAGAAAGAAAACAGGAACAAGGACAGAAGAGTTAGAGGAAATAGGCAAGGAAGAAAATTATACACAGCTGTGGACTAAGTTGTGGACAAAATTGAAATAAATTTTGAGAAAATTTGTTTTATTATTGACAGTTTTCATGGTCTAGCATATAATCAACATAGCTGTCAAAGGAAGAAAATATATATTTTTGGCATGAAGTTAATGGCAAGGAGGTAGATAGTTATGAAGAGAACTTTTCAACCTAATAATACTAGGAGAAAAAGAACCCACGGCTTCAGAGAGAGAATGAAGACTTTGGGTGGTAAGCAAGTCTTAAAAAGAAGACGCGCAAAAGGCAGAAAGAGACTGTCTGCATAATATAAATAGGCCGCTTAGCGGCCTATTTTACAATGCGTAGGGTGTTCAAGTTGGAAAATATTAAGTATAAATTAAAGAAAAAATATCGTTTAAAATCCCCCAAAGCTTTTCAACGAGTATATTCCACCGGGAAGGCTGTAGTTCATAGCCACGGTGTTTTCTATTTACTCCCCTCTTTAAATGAGGAAGTGCAAATGGGCTTTGCTGTGGGGAAAAAAATTGGTAATGCTGTAGTTCGTAATCATGTTAAAAGAATGATGCGAGAGGTTTATCGTAAGAAAAGACCTTTGCTTCAAAAAAAAGTAAGGATTGTTTGGGTGGCTAGAAAAAGATTGGCCGCAGGTGATCTTGCTTTGTACGAACAGGTTTTTGAAAAGCTGGCAGTAAGGGCCGGGTTATGGTAAATATAGGTGAGATATGAAAATAATAGCCATTGGGTTAATTAGATTTTACCAACTGTGCATATCACCTCTTTTTCCTCCTCATTGTAGGTTCTACCCTACTTGCTCTCAGTACGCTTTAGAAGCGGTGACAAAGTATGGTTTTTTTAAGGGAGGCTTTTTGGCAATCAAGCGTATTGCTAAATGTCATCCTTATCATAAGGGCGGGTTTGACCCTGTACCATAACATTTTAGGTAAGTACATTGACGAGGAGTGATATTTTGGATTTTTTAAGTAATTTAGTTCAACAGGCGGTGTCACATATATACGCTTTAACCCAATCTATGGGTATGCCTAGCTACGGCTTGGCCATTATTATTTTAACGGTAATCATTAAAATTATCCTCTACCCCTTAACGGCTAAGCAAATTGCTTCCACTAAGGCTATGAGCGAAATGCAGCCTAAAATTAAGGCGCTCCAGGAAAAATATAAGGATGATAAGCAAACCTTAAATGTGAAGCTATCAGAAATGTATAAGGAGCATGGTATTAATCCTTTAGCAGGCTGTCTTCCCCTTTTGGTACAAATGCCCATTATGATTGGTATTTTCTATGGTATCAGAGACTTTAATTACGTAGGACCAAGTAATTTCCTATGGATGCAAAGTATTGGCGAGCCTGATCCCTACTTTATTTTACCGGTGCTTTCTGCTTTGACTACCTTCATTCAATCTAAGCAGACCATGCCTTCTACCGGAGATAATCCTCAGGGTAAGGTAATGCTGTATTTTATGCCCCTATTTATTGGTTATATCAGCTTTAAATTCCCCGCAGGACTGGTTTTATACTGGACTGTAATGAATACAATGCAAATTATCCAACAGTTTATTATGGATAGACAAAAAGCTGCTGTAAAATAGTTCGGGAGGTGCAATATGATTGTAGTAGAAAAAACCGGCAAAACCGCAGAGGATGCTGTCATAGCTGCGCTAACAGAGTTAAAGGTCAAGCGCGAGGATGTTGAGGTAGAGATACTAGAAGCCTCTAAGGGTTCACTTTTTGGTATCTTTGGCGGGAAAAACGCTAAGGTCAGAGTTACCTTAAAGGACGAAGGTAAAATAGGCAGTAATGTAGTGGAGGAAGTAAAACAACCTGAAGTGCAGGTCGCAAAGGCTGCCACTGAGGTTAAAGAGGAAGCTACAAGTGAACCAGCTAGTGAAGAAGCTGCTTTAGACCAGGTTAAGGCCACAGCTGATAAAGATGAAGCAGTAGCCATGGCCAAGGAATTTTTGCAAAAAATCTTCAAGGAATTAAAATTAGAAGTAATTATTGAAAAGTTTTATAATAAGGATGAGGATGCTACGTATTTAAATCTTCATGGTGAGGATATGGGAGTCTTAATCGGCAAGCATGGCCAAACCTTAGATTCTCTGCAGTATTTAACTAATTTAGTAGCTAATAAAAATACTGGAGAACGTGTCAGAATTATTATTGACGTAGAAGATTACAGAGTAAGAAGAAAGAAAACTCTAGAGCGTTTAGCTATTAATCTAGCTGAAAAGGTGAAGAGAACGAGAATTAAAGCAGCTTTAGAGCCGATGAATCCTTATGAGCGTAAATTAATTCACATTGCTTTACAAAACGATAGAGATATTGTAACCTATAGTGAGGGCGATGAGCCTTACCGTAAGGTAATTATCGATCTAAAATAAA
>CAZTGQ010000194.1:0-559 GCA_964613345.1 uncultured Acidaminococcales bacterium
TTTAGAAAAAGAGGGGGAGTGTTTATATGACAATAGCAGCAATGATGACAGTAGCCATATTTGTATTAGTAATAATACTTTTGATTTGGCAACCGATTAATCCCATCTTGGTGGGTGCAGGTATTCCTTTAGCTTTAACACTGCTAGGCATTGTAAAACCGGCAGTAGCTTTTCAGCAATTTGCTAATACCACGGTTATTTTCTTCATGTGCTTATTGGTCGTTGGTGGTGCAATTTTTAAAACAGGACTTGCGGATTTCTTAGGAGAAAAGATTATTGGTTTAGTGGGAAAAACAGAACGAGGGGTTCTTATGGGAACCGCCTTAGTCACGTCCTTTTTATCAGCATTTCTTAATGATACAGGAACAACAGGGTGCTTAATTCCTATTGTGAGTGCAGTAGCAAAAAAATCTAATATTTCTATTTCAAAATGTTATTTGATTTTAGCTTACTTTGCTAGTATTGGCGGAACCATTACCTTGATCGGTGGTGGTGGACATATTGTTGTGCAAGGATTTTTAGAAGAAGCAGGATATCCGGGCTTCACCTTCGTTGAGTG
>CAZTGQ010000194.1:569-3404 GCA_964613345.1 uncultured Acidaminococcales bacterium
GAGTTTGTACGTATTGGTTTACCTTTTGCTATTATTTCTTTTATTTGGTTATATTTTTTCGGTACCAAGAATCTACCTGTGAGAGAGGTACATGAAAGTGATATTCCTGCTACTGCTGAACGTCAACCGGGTAAAATGATTTTGGTATCCGTTGTTTTTGCTTTTATTATTTTCTGTATGGCTACTAAACTTTTGGCTATGCACGTAGCAGCAGCTTTAGGTGCATTTTTAGTTGTAATTACCGGATGTATTGGTGTTAATGATGCTATTAAATGCTTTAGTATGTCTACACTGTTTTTAGTTGCCGGTGTATTTTCATTGAGTGCTGCAATGGCTTCTACCGGAGCCGCTAAAGTTTTGATTGGCTATATGTCCGCATATTTAGCAGGGGCACATCCCTTATTGATAATTTTTGGTGTTTCCCTTGTTTCTTTAGTGGCGACCAACTTTATGATGGGTACATCTCTCTGCGCTATTTTAACGCCTATGGCTCTTATGATTGGTAAGGCTTGCAACATGGAGCCTCATGCCTTGGCTATGGCTGTAGCAATATGCACGTCAGGAGCTTTTTGTACTCCTTTTGGTACAGGACCTAATTTGTTGGTTTATGAAATAGGTGGGTTTAAATTCAAAGATTATACAGTTAATGGTGTTGCATATGAAGTGTTTATGTTAGTAATTTGTACTTTGGGCGTTTACTTTATGTATTAAACTAAAAAGGAGCGATAAATATGTGGATTTGTAATGAGCGTGTGCAAGGTGTAACTAAGGAATTATTAGATTTATTTCAAGAGGTGTGTCCCTCTACTATTGGACATATGACTGATTTTGGTTTTGTGAAGGGCTTGACTCCTCTTCTAGAAGATTTTCATTTTGTGGGTAACGCTGTAACAGTACAATTGCCACATATGGATGGTATTGGCATTCACAATGCTGTTGATGTTGTAAAGGAAGGCGACGTGCTATGCGTTAATACTTGTGGTGAATATGACAGAGCCTGCATGGGAGAAATAGTTGCCTATGCCTATAAACAAAAAAAGGTGGCTGCCGTTCTTATTGATGGATGTATTACAGATGTTAAAGCTGTACGTAAAATGGGAATGCCTGTTTTCTCCAAGGGTGTTAGTCCCCTAACTACTCGTAGTATGGGTATTGAAGCTGCAATTAATGTACCTGTTTCTATTTGCGGAGTTGTTGTAAAACCCGGTGATTTGGTTGTGGGTGATGATGATGGTGTATTAGTCATGGATCCGAGTATTGCCAAGGAATTTGGGGAAAAGGCTCTTGCTAAACAAAATAATGAACCGGGTATTAAAGCCAAAATAGATGCAGGACAAAGCTTGCCGCATATTAACGGTAACTGTAAATATTATGAAGGTATTATTAAATAAAGGAGAATTATGGAACAGATTAGAGAATTAGCGCAAAAGGACGCGGAATATGTGCGGCAGTTAAGACGTAAGCTTCATGCTCATCCGGAACTGGCCTTTCATGAATTTGCTACTACGGAGCTCATTGCTCAGGAGCTGACCAATTGTGGTCTTGAAGTGAAGACTTGGGAAGGCAAAACAGGAGTCCTCGGTATTTTGCAAGGGGCTAAGCCCGGCAAGGTTATTGCTCTGAGAGCAGATATAGATGCACTTCCCTTGACAGAAAAATCAGGTTTAGAATTTACTTCTCAAAATGAAGGCGTTTGTCATGCCTGTGGTCATGATTTGCACACCTCCGTACTTTTAGGAGCAGTAAGAGTACTGAGCCAAATGAGGGAACAGTTGGCAGGAACGATTAAATTTATTTTTCAACCGGCAGAAGAAACTCTGGGTGGTTCTCAGAGTATGATAGAAAGAGGCGTTTTGACAAATCCTCAGGTGGAGGCAATCTTTGGCTTGCATACTTGGCCGGATCTGCCGGAGGGGACTGTGGGCTACAAGGCTGGTTCCTTCATGGCTTCGGCAGATTCTGTAGACGTGAAAATTATCGGCCGAGCAGGACACGCTGCTCATCCTCATCGCAGTATTGATCCGGTGGTGGCAGCAGCTGCTGTAGTACAAGGGGTGCAGTCCTTTATTTCTAGAGAGATAGCCCCCATAGATTCAGCGGTAATTACTTTTGGCAGTATCCATGGCGGTACGGTGAGAAACATTATCGCAGGAGATGTGACCTTAGCTGGTACTATTCGTTGTGCCAGTAAAGAGGTGCGCGATAATATGCCAGGTATGCTAGAGCGCATGATTCAAAATACCGCTGCAGCCTATCGTTGTACAGCAGAAATTAATTATCAGGCAGGAAATCCTCCGGTAGTAAATGATGAAAAATTGACCAATGTTGTTACCGAGGCAGCTCAGAAGATTTTAGGTGCTGAAAAGGTTAAGCCCGTAGCCAGTATGTCCATGGGCAGCGAGGATTTTGCTTGGTATATGGAGCAGGTGCCAGGCTGTGTTTATCGCCTGGGAACTCATACTGAAGAGGCTCAAAGTCATTTAGCTCTTCATAATCCTGAGATTCGTTTCGGTGAAAAAGCGCTTTTGACCGGAGTTGAGGTTATGAGCTCTGTTGCTTTGGAATATTTAAAATAAGTGGAGAACCTTGAATGTTAAGTAATACTTAATATTCAAGGTTTTTATCATTAGTTGGGTATAAAAAACAAGATAAATGTGATAAAATAGCAATATTCACGTTTGTTATGGAGGAGGAATAGTATGCTTAATCAAGTTTCGCTCTTTATGGAGAATAATAAAGGGGCCTTATTTAAAGTGACTTCTGCTTTGGCTAGAACTGATATTAATATTTTTACCATGCTGGCTAATGATGGTCCGGAGTTTGGTATTATCAGAA
>CAZTGQ010000194.1:3414-3732 GCA_964613345.1 uncultured Acidaminococcales bacterium
GTTGCAATAGAGGTCTTGCGCAAGGAAGGCTATCAGTGTCATCTGGCTAAGGTTGTTGCTATTAAAATGGAGGATAAACCGGGTGGTTTAGCTAAAATATTAGCTGACCTAAATGAAGCCAACATTAACATCGACTATCTCTACATTTCCTATGATCGTCAAGCAGGACTACCTGTAGCTATCGTCAAGACTCAGGAACCTGAAACGGAAACGTTCCTAGCTGGTAAAGGCTACGAACTAATGGATAAATTTTAAGACCTATGAAAACTATATTCCCTGATTTTTATAGTGAATTTTCTTGTAAGGCGCAGCATTGCC
>CAZTGQ010000195.1:0-3705 GCA_964613345.1 uncultured Acidaminococcales bacterium
TACTTGGTAGTATTCTGTGGCATTTTGCTTTTCAGCGATAAAATCTATTTCAGCCGTACCAACCTTACCTACAAAAACCTTATAACCTCGTCGTAACAGTTCTAGATATACTATATTTTCCAACAGATGTCCTACATCTATTTTTTTTGAGCCAAGCAGGTAGCTGCGCAAGCCAGTGTCGGCAACGTAATATTTGGCCCCACTTGATAAATATTGCTTTCCCTTAATGTCGTAGCGCATTGCCTTGTAGACGAGAAAGCACTCTGTTAAAGCTTGCAAATAGCTTTCGATGGTTGGTACGGATATTTTTGTGCCTAATGAGGTCATAGTGTGGGCAATTTTATTGCTGCTGGTGATATTACCAATATTGGAAAAAACAAAAGAAATAACCTTTTGGAGCATAGGCGCATCCAAAGTATTTCTGCGCGAGAGGATGTCCTTTAAAATAACTGAATTGAAAATACCATCTAAATAATCCCAATTATCCTTTTCATTTTCTAAAAAGAGACTATAAGGGAAACTACCTCTCTCCAAATAATGGTTGTATTTCAAGATAAGATCGGATTGGTCTGGGAAACTAGTCAGATATTCCTGAAAGGATAGGGGTAACATTTTAATTTCTACATACCGTCCTGATAATAAGGTTGCGAGTTCTCCGGACAAAAGTTTGCTATTAGAACCGGTAATATAGATATCGCAATCCTTGCGGGCAAAAAGACTATTTACCGCTTTTTGAAAATCCGGTACGATTTGGACTTCGTCCAGAAAAATATAATTAACTGCATTAGGTACTAAACGTGCTTTAATATATTCATAAAGCTTTTGATAGTCTGTAATATTATAAAATTCACCTTGTTCTAAATTAACTCGAACAATGGATTTTTCGGGCACATTGCTATTGCGTAGATAATCTATGAAAATATCAAAAAGAGTGGATTTGCCGCAACGACGAATACCAGTTACGATTTTAATAAGATCCTTTTCCTTGAAATTAATAAGTTGTTTTAAGTATCTAGGTCTGGCAATTAGTTTTTGCATACTACACCTCCTGCTCCACTAAGTATATTATACAAGAGAACAATTGTCAATTTTATAAAATCTATTTTACAAAATAAGAGAGTTGTGTATATTTATAAATTATACTTTACGAATATTAAAAACTTTAGTAGACAACTTAGGCGTTCGCGTAGCTAAGCTAGAAAAGAATGCTGACAACGTTAAGATCACCGGTAACATCCGTGCAGCTTACAGATCTTATAGCGGTTCTGCTGGTGATAAAAAGGATCCTTCAGGCAGTCTTCGTTCTCGTATCTACTTAACAGGTGAAGTTAATGACAACTGGCATTATGTTGGTATGCTACAAAACGAGCAACTATTTGCTGGTGAAGCTAACACCAGAAATGGTGAAAGTTCTACTACTTTCCAGCGTGCTTACTTAGATGGTAACATCGGTAGCTTAAAATTAACTGCTGGTCGTTATAACGATTCAATTCTTGATGGAGATATTTATTCTCATCGTGTTGACGGTATCAAAGCTTCCGTTGGTAAGGATGTAAAATTCACTGCTGCTTATGGCAAGATGTCTAGTGACGACAATATTCTTGGTAAAGCAACAGATGATAGTTCCGTTGCTGGTAAATACTGGAGAGCACAAGTAAACGGCAACGTAGGTAAGATTGGCTTAGAAGCTAACTACGTTGTAGCTAGTGATGTTAAAGACCAAGTTATCGATGACACTAAACAAGACAGCAAGATTTGGACTTTAGGCGCTAAGTACGCTGCTAATAATTGGACTTTAGGTGCTACTTATCTAAAGGGCAATAACGACTATGCTGATTCTAAGGATTATTCCAGCAATGGTTATATCTTTGGCTTTACAGTAGGCGGAGCAAAAGCTGCTAAGCCTGGTACAGTTGGTTTCTGGGCTAAATATTACAGCATGCCTGCTGCAACTTCTCTATCCAATGGTTTTGATCTTGCAATTACCAACGAAAGAACTAACGGCTACAAAGGTTATGGTGTTGGCGTAGATTACACTGTAGCTAAGAACATGGTTGCTAGCGTTGAATATGGTGATTTCAAGAATAAAGATGGTAACGATGAAAACAGTAAAACGAAGACCTTATGGTCTCAATTAGTAGTAACCTTCTAATTTCACTTAGGAGTGAGAGTTACTTTTGTAGTTCTCTAGACTGGCTCAGAATTTATTCTGAGCCAGTCTTTTTTCTTTTGCATTTACATTTTACTAAAAGATGCATGCTTCTTAGGATCACTGAGCAAAATAAAATAATGGGAGAAACCATCAGGTTAGCATTAAAATAGATAAACAAAAAGAAATATGTCCTGTTTGGGGCATATTTCTTTTCTTTAATTTCGATTTTAAAATTAAAAACAACTTTCATCTAGTCAAATTTTGTAGCACTATTAAGAGATACTAAATAAAATACGAAAGGAGACTAACATGAAAAATGAAGACATTGATTTAAGAGAAGGATATTTAATGCGAAGTAAAGTAGTAGATAGGTTAGGCAATGCTACCAAGGCTAGAGAATATTTAATTCGCTTGCAGCGTCAAGGAAGTATTCGTCAGGTGAACAAAAACATCTTTGTCACCCTAGACAAGACTAATGGACAGCCCTTACTCACAGCCTATGAAGTCGCTATGCAGCTAAGTACAGATGCTTGTATATCTCACCTATCCGCTCTTTATTTGCACGGTTGTGCTATTAAAGAGCCTACAACTGTTTTTATCACCGCATCTAAAAAATTCCAGGACCTGGGTTATGAGGAACAAATCTTTCATCGCATGAGAAAGGTAGGCAAAACACACCTGGAAGAAAGGATGGGAGCAGTCAATATTAGTACCTATGAGCAAGCAGTAGCTGAATGTATCCACAGTTTTGCCTCTAATGCTATGATTAAGGTTTATCTTAGCTGCCTTTTAGGGCATGGTCAGCTCGATAATGATGCTCTTTGTGTCGTTTTGAAGCAATATAAAAGCGGTCACTTCTTTCAAAAGTGCGGATATATATTGGAAGGTCTTAAGCAACACTTAGGTATACAGGAAAGCACGCTAAAATTTTGTCAACGGCGTTTACCAATTGCCTACCGCTATATGAACTTTGAATCGGGAAATGTCTGTCACAAGAGGTGGCGACTTTATGCTAAAAAATATGTAGGGGACTATTTAACATCCCTAAAAAATGATAAATTATAAGTATTTAGCTCTTTATTGTAAGTTTTTACTATGCTACACTCTGTATGGTTAGTGGTGGTTAACCCCCTTGTCAGGTGGCAAGGAGGTGGTGCTTATGAGTAAAAAGATTAAATACTATTTTAAAATTAAAGTGAAATTTAAGATAGTACTTATTGTAGTAGCTCTAATCATCCAAGTTATTTGGCTGATTTTAAGCATAAAAAAATAACTGCCCCCGTGCCGAATGGTCGCAGTTATTTTTTATAACTAACACCTGACGGAAAGGGGCGTTGCCACCACTTTCCTTTGTAATTATTATAGCATATCCTTTTGAAGATGCAAGAAAACAATATTTACAAAATACAACAAGGATGCATTTTGATTATTATAAGTATTTGACTCTTTATTGTAAGTTTTTACTATGCTACACTCTGTATGGTTAATGGTGGTTAACCTGTTTTTTGCAACCCAAAAGTGTAACAAAATGCAATGCAAAAGTGTAACACCCT
>CAZTGQ010000196.1:0-3685 GCA_964613345.1 uncultured Acidaminococcales bacterium
TAACCACAGTACCAAAGCCTAACGCGTGGGCTGCTAAGCAAGATGTCTGAGCCGCCACCCCAGCATCAAAAGACTGCCAATGTGTGCCCTTCGTAGAAGAAAAGGATCCATCTCTCTCATAGCCTGATCTTTTCTCCACTGAGGTTAACACAATAAGAGCAGGTGCGTTATGTATACTCCTAACATTACCAAGAAAATCGCATACACATTCATCTGCGATTTTATTTTTAAGATTCTCATCCAGCACGGCTATATAACGATTGGCCTGAACATTCTTCCATGTAGGTGCGTAGGTGGCAAGGTTAACAATTTCTTCCACATTCACCCTAGTAATCCTTTGCTCCGCATATTTTCTAATGCTTCTTCTCGTTAAAATACATTCTTTAGCATCCACAGTTTATTCCCCTTGTTATTATTGATTATTTTATCCAAACAGAATTAAATCCATAATACTGCTATTGCTGTTCAGTTACAGCTCTATCATAATAAGGCCGAGCCTATCATTCCAAATATCGCAATCATTTTTAATCATCTAAATACGATGTCCACCTCCCAAAAATAGTTCAAGTTTTTATTCTATTATATCACAAAAGCTAGAACTAATAACCAAAGCAAAAGCCGCTCTTTTGAGAGCGGCTTTTCTTCTTCGCTATAGTAGTTTTAAATATTCCTTATACCCTTGCTCAGTCATTACCTCTTTGGGGATGAATTTTAAAGCGGCACTGTTAATGCAATACCTAGTTCCACCTTTATCTTTGGGTCCATCAGTAAACACATGACCTAGATGAGCACCACCTAAAGCACTGCTCACTTCCGTTCTTACCATACCAAAAGAAGTATCCATGTTTTCCCTCAGAAGGTTTTTATCTATAGGCTTAGAAAAAGCTGGCCACCCACAGCCTGAATCAAATTTATCTGTGGAAACAAAAAGTGGTTCTCCTGTAGTAATATCCACATATATACCCGGTCTAAACTCATGGTCATACTCATTAGTAAAAGGCGGTTCAGTCCCCTTTTACAAGGTGAAAAGCAAGAAATTTTCTTTTGCAGGTTATTCATCCACGAATTAAAAGTATGGTGTTTAGATTACCCTTGTAAACAAGTCATGATTAACAATACCGGCACAAATGTTACTGATTTAAACGAGGATTACTAAAAAACCTCCAAAGTAGATTTGGCTTATTTACCTTGTCTACTTAGGAGGTATCTTATTATTTTGTCTTTACACCCTGTCCTTTTAGCCAGTCAGATAATTTTTCCTTGGAATCACCGAGCGTTAAACGTCCGCCTTCCTTCCACGTTGCTTTGGAAATTTTTGTGGCCAGCTTGCTGGCTGATGCTCCAATACTACTGCTTCCTGATGTGCAGAAGGGTACAATCGTTTTACCACTGAAATCATAGCTTTCCAAAAAGGTGTCAACAATTTTAGGTGCCTCACCCCACCAGATAGGATAACCTAGAAGTACCACATCATACTGACCCATATTATTTACTTTACCATTAATTGCGGGACGTACTTTAGAATCCCGCTCCTTGGAAGATCGGCTATTTGAATTACTATAATTTAAATCCGCGCTGCTGTAGGGCTCTTGAGGTTCAATTTTATAAATATCTGCACCTATAATCGTTGCTATATTCTGAGCCACCTTTTCGGTGTTACCGGAAGCGGAAAAATAAGCTACCAATATTTTATTTTGCTTATTAATCGTATTACTCATTTTTGTCGTCTCTCCTTTTGCGCTACCACAACCACCTAAAACTACCACAACCATAAAGGCTACCAAAAAACCTACAATTCTTTTCATATTTTTCCTCTTTTCTAGAAAAAAATATTTGACTACGCCCAGTTCTCCACTGCAAACAGCTTTCTCCTAAGCGAATAAGCCTGCACTGAATAATCGCTTTGGTCAATAGCGCTTTGCCCAATAATCTCTCAATTTCCATTTTCTTTCCGTTTTTATCCTATCACTTAGAGTCAACTCTAAGTCAAGGTTTTTTTGTAGACTCCCTACTCGACAAATTTCCTACTCGCACTAGCTAAACGCTGTATCCACAGGCACAAAAAAAGATGCAGCAAATAACTGCTGCATCTTATATATTATTTTATTTTTTTTACCCTTTACCAAACTATCCCCATTCACTGTTAACCCAGTTTGCATCTATATTTGTAGAGATACTCCGTTATTAGCTTTGTTCCGCCAAGAGGAAGTCAATAATATTTATGGACTTGATTCCGTCATAGGACTTGATATAGCTCTTGTCCATGGACAGAACTATTTTCTCATAATTATCATTTATCATCCTAAAGGGGCGCAACTCTCGTTCTCTGGTGTCCTCTCCTAACATAGTTTCGGTGACTTGAATATATATTTTTTCGTCAGGTTTTTCTGCTACGAAATCCACCTCTGTTGCCCCAATTTTACCAATGGATACACGATAGTCTCTACGAAGTAATTCGAGAAAGACAATATTTTCAAGAACATGACCACGGTCTACATCACGATAACCAAGAAGCATATTGCGAAATCCCAAGTCTATAATATAGTTTTTACCCAAAGTCTTTAAAAACTGTTTGCCTTTAATATCGTACCTACCAACAGAATAAAAGATAAAAGCACTTTTTAACATAGCTATATATTTATCTATTGTTTTCCCCGCCACATTGTTTTTCCCTCGCGCAATATTACCTTCACTCGCAAGTACGTTGCCAATATTATTAGGAGAAGTAATACTGCCAATGTTGTCAGCAAGAAATAAAACCAGTTTATTTAAAAGAGTTTGGTCAGTAGCTTTATTTCGCGTTAACACATCTCGCAGGATAACAGTGAAATAAATGCCTTCAAGCACTTCATTCACACGCGGAGCATTAAAATCAAACTGTCTTAAAATCGGCATACCTCCAAACTGCAAATATTTCTGAAATTTATCTTCCATTGTCACACTTGGTTTAAAGCTGTAAAAGGTTAAAAACTCAGCAAAGGATAACGGCAATAAACGTATTTCCACATACCTGCCGGAAAGCAAGGTGGAAAATTCTGTGGAAAGCAAATAGGCGTTCGAACCCGTAATATAAATATCTACGTCAAAATCCAAGCGAAGGGATTCCACTGCCTTTTCCCAATGAATAACCGCTTGTAACTCATCGAAAATCAGATAGTTCTTCTCGCCTCTGACAATATGACTGCTGACATAGTCATAAAAAGCGAGATAGTCAAGCAATTCACGGTGCTGCAAAGATTCCATATTCATATGCAAGATATTGGCTGGCTTAACACCACTGCTTAATAAATAATCCTCATATAAATCCAAAAGCGTAGATTTACCACATCGGCGTATACCTGTGACAATCTTCACAATATCTTTATCTTTAAATTCTATAAGTTTATTTAAATAAATAGGTCTTTCTATGCGGTCCGTCATTGTGCTTCACTCCATTCCACTCTACTTGCAATTATAGCGGACTAGGCAGCGTACGTCAATAGTTTCAGACTTCAAAGTCGGAAACTATTGAATTTTTTGGAGTTTCGTTCCTCCATAAAAGATTTTTTAGGGTAACAATACTATTATTTCATGCATTTCTCTAATCTGGACAAAAGTCCTACTGACAGGTCATCACATTATGTCAGACTCTGTGCACCTACGAATAATGCTTTTTGCTTTATCAAGAGAAAAAGGCAAATTTTCC
>CAZTGQ010000197.1:0-3665 GCA_964613345.1 uncultured Acidaminococcales bacterium
AAAATAAATATTTACGATAAGTTTAGCTTCCTAGAGGTACCTTTGGAAAGCGCAGAAAAAGTTCTGAATGCTATGCGTAAATCCACTATCCGTGGCTATAAGGTTAATATGGAGCCTGCTAAAGCAAGATAGTGAGGATAGTATGGAAGAAGTTTTAGGTAAGCTGCAGGGTATTAAAAAAAATATTTTGGCCTCCTTGGAGGCTTTGTACGCAGAACGTATTCCTCAAGACCAGCTCTTCACCGAAGAGCTGGCATTAACCTTGAGGAATATTTCTGCGTCTATTAATAAGGAAATAGTTCTTTTGATTAGTCGTAGCGGCAAAGTAGAAAGTGTTTCCGTTGGTGGCAGTAATGTGGATGCTCATATGCCAGCTTTAGAAATACGCAGAGGTAAGGAAAGATTATCGGGCTTGCGTTGCATTCACACACATCCAGATAGTTCTTCTGCTTTAAGTGCTCCTGATTTATCAGCACTTAGGTCCTCTCGATTTGATGCTATGGTGGCTCTTGGCTGGTCAGCACAGGAAGCTGAGATAGAGGTTTCCGTGGGACTTATTACCGACTGCAATGAACAGGGGCAACTCATGCCCCAGGCCTTTGGTCCCTACACTATGAAGGAGGCCTTGAGTATTAATTTAACAAATTTGCTCAATACCTTAGAAAAGCTTTTAGCTCAAAAAAGTCAGGGCCATTCTTTAATACAAACTGAGGAAAGAGCAGTGCTCATGTCTTTGGATTGGCAGCAGAAGGATATGAAATGGTCCCCAGAGGATTCTCTGGAGGAATTGGCTCTCCTAACTCAAACGGCTGGCGCTAAGGTAGTAGGCTCTTTTTTGCAAAAACGTCCTAAGCCGGATCCTGCCTATTTTTTAGGTTGGGGCAAGGTTCAGGAAATTGCTAAATTTATTCAAAATACTGATGCTAATTTATGTATCTGCGATGAAGAATTAGGACCAGCTCAAAATCGAAATTTAGAAACTGCTTTAGGCATTAGAGTATTAGACCGTACGGCTTTAATTTTAGATATTTTTGCCGGCAGAGCCCAGAGCAATGAAGGTAAATTACAGGTTGAATTAGCCCAGCTAAAATATTCTTTGCCCAGAATTATGGGGCAGGGGGCCTCTTTATCACGTTTAGGCGGAGGTATCGGTACCAGAGGACCGGGAGAAACAAAGCTGGAGGTAGATCGTCGTAAAATTAGAGATCGAATTTCTTTTTTAGAAAATCAAATTGATAAGCTTTGTTCTGTGCGAGCACTCCATCGCACGAAAAGAGTTAAAAATAATGTAGCTCAAATTTGTCTGGTGGGCTACACTAATGCAGGGAAATCCACTCTGCTAAATACTTTAACTGCGGCTGAGGCTTACGTGCAAAATCAGCTTTTTGCTACCTTGGATACAACTACCAGAGTGCTGCTCCTTCCTAATAAACAGGAAGTCATTTTAACCGATACCGTAGGCTTCATTCAAAGGTTACCACATCAATTAGTTGCTGCCTTTAAATCAACGCTAGAGGAGGTTAAGGAAGCAGACCTGCTCCTACATGTAGTTGACTACAGTAATACTCTTTATAAAGAACAGGAGGAGGCTGTGCACCTTGTGCTAAAGGAATTAGGCGCTGATAATAAACCACTTATTACAGTTTACAATAAGCTGGATAATTTAGAGGGCGAAGGTTTAGAAATACAGCAGGAACATTTACAAGACAATATGGTATACATATCCTGTAAACAAAAGCGTGGCTTAGAGGATCTTTTAGAGCTTATTAGTCTTAATTTGAACTTGACTAAGCATCAGGTTAAGCTTCTACTGCCTTATAGTGAATCGGCTTTGGCAGCCAAGCTTCATGACAGTGCTACCGTGTTAAATGAAGATTATGGTGCAGAGGGTATTGTCATGGAAGTAGTTTTAAGTAAACAGCAACAAGAGGCCTATCAAGGTTATATTATAAATGAAGGTGACAGGATAAATGATTAATTGGGATGATATTGAGTCCAAGGCTTTAGAGGTTGTAAACAAGGAAGCTATGCACTACGAAAAAAATGCGCTTCTCAATACTAAAAAGGTTTTAACTGCTTTTGCTCATGCTCAGGTGGCAGATTATTATTTAAAGCCGACCACCGGTTACGCCTATGGTGATGTGGGCAGAGAGCAGCTAGATAAAATTTATAGCGAAATTTTCCGTACGGAAGCAGCCTTGGTCCGTTCTCAGTTTGTGTCCGGCACTCATGCGTTAGCAGTAGCTCTTTTAGGGGTACTGCGCAGCGGTGATGAAATGATTGCAGTGACCGGTGCTCCCTACGATACCATGGCTACCGTTATAGGCTCTCCTGTTGTAACTCCAGGCTCCTTAGTGGACTTAGGTGTAGTTTATAAGGAGGTGCCTATGGTAGGTGCTGAACCTGATTTAGCAGCCATCAGTAAGGCTATTACACCTCAAACTAAGCTTATTCATATACAGAGATCCTGTGGCTACAGTAGTATTCGCGGCACCTTATCTGTAGAACAAATTGGTAGGATATGTCAAACGGTCAAGGCTATTAATCCACAGGTTATTTGTTTTGTAGATAATTGCTATGGCGAATTTATGGAAAATAAGGAGCCTACAGAAGTAGGGGCTGACCTTATGGCGGGCTCGTTAATTAAAAATTTAGGTGGGGGACTGGCTCCCACCGGTGGCTACATAGTGGGGAAGGCAGAGCTAGTAGAAGCTGCCTCCTATCGCTTAACTGCCCCTGGTTTAGGCGGAGAAATGGGTGCTACCTTAGGCGATACAGCACGTGAACTTTATCAAGGACTTTTCCTAGCGCCTCACGTAGTTCTTCAAGCGGTAAAAACAGCTATTTTTGCGGCAGCAGTTTTCGACCAATTAAAATTTACAGTACACCCCCTACCCACTGCCCTACGCAGTGATATTATTCAAGCCATTACGTTAAATACAAAAGAAAATCTCTGCGCTTTTTGTGAAGCTATTCAAGCTAATTCACCTATTGATGCCCATGTAAAGCCAATACCCTGCCATTTGCCAGGGTATCAGGATGAGGTTATCATGGCTGCCGGTACTTTTGTGCAGGGAGCTTCTATTGAGCTAAGTGCTGATGCACCTCTAAGAGAGCCTTATAATGTTTATTTTCAAGGTGGACTTACCTTCGAGCATGGACAGATTGCTATCTTGGCAGCTGCTAAAAGTATTTATTCTGATTAAGGGAAAGGTGGCACTAGGTCCCCTAAAGCCTTCCCCTGGAGGGGAAGGTGGCACGCCACAGGCGTGACGGATGAGGGCTAGGCAAATCTAGGACAGTATTACCAACGTAAAGTTTACCATCACCTAAAAACTTCCTTCTCAAACAGGGTTATCTTACTATTTTTAGTAAAATATACTGCTTTTGGCACCTATTTTACTTTGTAAGCTGCAAAGCCAGTATTCATGCGGGTTTTAGAGGATGACCTCCAAATTTGCGTTTTGAGCGGTTTTTTAGGGGTGGTCCATATAAGATTACCTGTAAAAATACGCTTTTTGAAGTAAGTGAGAGTAAAATAAGAAAAAAGTATGATTTTTGCCCAAAAGAAAAGAGCTAAAATTCTCTAAGAGAATTTTAGCTCTTTATAATGTGCGCCCGGCGGGCGCACGTTCTAACCGGTGAAAGTCCGGAATCCGCCCGGT